>CAYODN010000001.1:0-32201 GCA_964402735.1 uncultured Candidatus Peribacteria bacterium
CTTTTGTTTTCATCAAGCCCTTCACGTCCTTCAAAAATGAGTCCCTTACTATCAAGCATATTCACGTTTGAAAAACCATACTGCACAAGAAGCCTAGCGATAGCACTTCCGGCTGCCCCGGTTCCGGAAATTACCACTTTATTTGCTAAAGGGGATTTGCCTGTAAGTTTCAAAGAATTTATCAAACCAGCAAGCACCACAATCGCAGTACCGTGTTGGTCATCATGAAAAACGGGAATTTTAAGCCGTTTTTTAAGCTCGTTTTCGATATAAAAACAATTAGGAGCGGCAATATCCTCAAGGTTGATTCCTCCAAATTGCCCGGAAATCGCCTCAACAATTCGAATAAACTCATCCGGATCTTTACTGTCCACACAAATCGGAAAGCTATCGATATCCCCGAATTTTTTGAACAGCACGGACTTTCCCTCCATCACTGGAAGCCCCGCAAGGGCCCCGATATTCCCAAGCCCAAGCACCGCAGTCCCATCAGTAATTACGGCAACCATGTGGCTTTTCATCGTATAATCGTAAGCGGTGGTTGGATCTTTTTGAATTTCACGGCAAGGCTCGGCCACTCCGGGGGTGTAGTACACGCGCAAATCATCACGAGTTTCAAGTGGCACGCTCGGACAAATATTGATTTTTCCATGCGCCTCTTTGTGCTTTTCCAGCGAGAGTTCATATATATTTCCCATAATTTTTCTGTTATTGTGCACGGGATTTTAATCCTCTTTTTATGACTATTCAACCCGGACTTTATCGCCATTTTAAGGGCAAAGAATACGAAGTCATTGGAACGGCTCACCACAGCGAAACCCTCGAAGAATTGGTGGTTTACCGCGCCCTCTACACCTCTCCCGAATTTGGTGAAAACGCCCTCTGGGTCCGCCCCCTCGCCATGTGGGAAGAGGAAGTGGAATTTGAAGGGAAGAGAGTTAAAAGATTCGAGAAAATCTGAACGCCACAAGTAAATTATTGAATTTTAAAAGAGATCTCAAATCATTCTAAAAAGGCCTTAAGTTTTTTTTACAATCAAATTAATGGCTTATGAATGGGGATTTTTGAGAGCACTTTTGAGCAAAAAACGGCTTGGTCAAAATCGATGGATTTTGCGTTTTTTGCGAAACGAGGTTTGCTTTCAGCAGGAGAAAGCAAACCGCTGCTCGAAAAAATTTTTATTCATAAGCCAAAGAGAATCAAAAAAAATAAAACTGGGGCCTTCTTACGATCATTTTCTTGACAATAATATTTAATATCTCAAACTAAAGAAAATTCAAATCCTATTCAAATTGCAAAAAAAGTCTTTTTCGACAAATCTTGAAAAAACTATCAGAATTCTTGTAAAGGTTCCTCAATCAAATGAACAAAAAGAAGACTCGATGAGTGCTTTTTTAAGTCTCATAAATAGGATGATTCCTGAAAAAGAACCAATCGGACTCGAAATTTTGGCTCACGATTCGTTTATGCGATTTATTATAGCTTTTCCGGAAAAGCTTCGAAACATTGTGGAATCAAACCTCTATGCACGTTTTCCAAATATAGAAATCTCAGAAATCGACGAAGGGTTTCCCTTCAAGACTTTAAAATTTGCGGTTTTGGAAATGAAATTTCATAAAAACGAATTCTTTCCTCTGGCCACTCATAAATCATTAAAAGAAAATTTCCTGAGAAATTTTGCGGCTTCCGTCGGCGATGTTTCAGATCCCGAAAAAATTCTTTTTCAAATAGTCGTAAAAAAACTTTCGAAAAAAACCTCATTTAGAAAATTAAAAATTCTTTATCTTAAGCTTTTAAAAAATAAGTCTGAAAAACACCAAAAATATTACGAAAAAACTTCCGAGCCCCTTTTTATCGGGAAAATTCGTTTGATATGTTTTTCCGATACACATGAAAACGCCGTAAAAAAACTTAAAGCGACCCTCAAAATTTTCAAAGCCCTGGATTCAAGTGTTAATAAGCTTGAAAAAGATCGAATATCAATTTCTCCGCTTATCAAATCAAAGGTCATAAATGCGAAAATTTCCAAAGGCCAACTTTTAAATTCCGATGAAATTGCGACAATGTATCATTTCCCTTATGTCGGAAGTTTGGTTGTAAACGCGGTAAGCACCTCTTCAAAGCGTGCGCCCGCTCCCGATATTTTGCCTGTCGAAGGCGCATCACCTGCAAAAGATATTTCAATTTTCGGGGAGACTACTTATCGAAACGAAGGAAAGCGCTTCGGGATCAAAAGAATCGATCGTAGAAGGCATCTGTATGTCGTTGGAAAAACCGGAAGCGGAAAAAGTAAACTTCTCGAATTATTGCTTATTTCAGATATTCAAAACGGTCATGGCTGTTGTCTTATAGATCCGCACGGTGACTTGGCGGAGGAATTGCTGAATTATGTACCGAAAGAACGCATAAACGATGTCGTTTACATAAATCCGTCCGACAAAGATTATCCGATAGCCTTTAATCCGCTTGAGCCGCTTATGGATTACGAAAAACGCCAGCATTTATGTACTTTTTTCATCGCGATTTTTCGAAAATTATTTTCTGTAAACTGGAATCCGAGGCTTGAACACATTATTCGTTTTATTGTTCTCGCCCTACTCGAAACGCCTGATTCAAACATATTGGGTATTTCCCGCATTCTTTCGGACACTACCTTTAGACAGCGGGTAATAAAACACATAAAAGACCCGATTGTGAAAAGTTTTTGGACAAGTGAGTTTGCGGGATACAACGATAAGTTCGCTAATGATGCAATCGTGCCTCTGATAAATAAAGTCGGTCAGTTTATCGCAAACCCGATTTTACGAAACATGATCGGTCAGCAAAAAAACGCACTCAATTTCGCAAAATTTATGGATGAAGGAAAAATCGTTTTGATCAATGTTTCAAAGGGAAAACTCGGAGAAGAAAACGCGGCACTTCTCGGATCCATGTTTATCACGAAAATTCAGGAAGCGGCGCTTTCGAGGGCCGGCATCAAGGAGGAACTTCGCCGTGATTTTTATTTCTATGTTGATGAGTTTCAGAATTTCGCCACGGACGCGTTTTCGAGTATTTTATCGGAAGCGCGAAAATATCACTTGAATTTGACCATAGCCCATCAATATATAGCACAGCTTCCGGAAGATGTGAAAGCCACGGCTTTTGGAAACGTGGGCTCAATGATCGTCTTTCCCGTGGGTGGCGATGATGCGGCTTATTTGCATAAAGAATTCGCACCCGTATTTACGGCGGAAGATATTATTAATCTTGATGTTCGGGATATGTACATAAAAATGTCGATAGACGGAAGACTTACACCGCCTTTTTCAGCCAAAACCATCACGGTACCTTCCGCCACTCATAATTTTTCGCAGGAAATCAAAACGCATTCACGTCTTACATACGGTAAAAATCGCGTCTCTGTCGAAAACGAAATCGCAAAATGGACATCTTCTCAAACGGATTTTTCAGAGCAAATTTCAAAAAATTCCGGTTTCCCCGAGCCCTTGGTTTAGACCTTAATATCAGCCCACCCCGGATTTTTCAGCCTTAAATCTTTTAAAATTTCCGCACTTATTCGAGCATAGCTTTCGGGATCAAGTTGCCTGTTTAAAATGCAAAATTCTTTGTGAGAAATATTTACACAAAAAAGACAATTTTTTAAATCCGAGCAATTAAAAAGATACGAACAATCCGTACAATGCCCCGAATAAATGGCGTGATCCGAATTATACATAGACACGCAATCGACACATTCATAGCAAAGATTATTACCATGACTTTGTGTTAAATCAGCGCAATTATCATTTTTATTGCTGTCAAAAGCGTAAAAAGTATCCGAATTTAAAGACGAATCAAACATCAAATATGAATTTTTATTGTGATACATATAATTCCCATAAACCGTATTATCATTGAATGCCTCATTTGTTTGGGTCCACGGAAAAAGTTTTTTAAATTCATCAAAATATGCAAACACGGAGGCACGCGAAAGATTTTTATATTTTTTGATCTGTTCTCTGTATTCATTTTCGGAAAGTTGCCTGTTAAAAATGCAAAAAGATTTGTTTTTCAAATTAACGCATCCGAACACATCATGACAATCGGTACACGCAAAACACACTGAAGAATCTCGCAAAGTCGCACAATTTTCCAAAAAACTCGAATTATAACATTTGTGAGAATCGGTACATTCATAACACAACTCGCACTCGACACTATGAGACACATCCATGCAATTCGCGCACATATAAGAGGAAAACAGATATGTACTATCCGTGCAATTTGAGCAATCGAAAGAATCATACATATTCTTGGAGTGATAGAGCATATCGCCGAAATCACAGTCCTCGGTCATAAAATTATGAGTGGGAATCTTGGGAATTAAGCGAATGATTCTCTGAAATTCGGACAAAAAAGCCTCTGCGTTCATGTTTTTTTAATTAATTTCAGGAAGCGGATCTGAAATAATGGTATCGTTTTCTTCGAAATATTTCTGATAATCCTCTCGGCATAAAATCATATTTTCCGTTTTCTCGGGATCATAGGAAACGACAATATCTTTGCCACATTTCCTGCACTTAGTCTTAAAAAGTTTCTGCTCAGATCCTCGAAGCTCAAGCCTTCGCTTTTGGCGACAATTTGGACAATTTTTCGGAAACGGGAGATTTTGCCCGCATAAAAACTCCTGCTCACGGTCTATTATCAGAAACGCCCTACCACAACTTTCGCAATTTTGAGTGATATTACTCATAAAAATATTGATTAACCATAAAAAGCATAATTTTTAATATTTATTAATCAATAGATTTTTCATAAGCATTTTGATAAAAAATTTAAGAAATTACACAAAAAGATTAAGTTAAAAATACAAATCGAAATAATTTAAAATGAATAATATTAATTTAACCTCTATTATTAAAGAAAACTTCCTCCTACCACTTGAATTTGAAACTAGAGTAAATAATTTTTGGCAGGATCAAATAGAACAAAATCCAAAACTTTTTAATGGTGTGGTTTTTGGAGTAGAAAAAATAGAAAGAGTCAATGAACAGGTTTCGTTTACATTAATAAAAAGTAATTTCGCACATTATTTATACACTCAAAAAATAGGGGATTTAGGCCAATACAACCTTATAAATATTTTTTGCTCGGTCATTATTAAAACAAAAGATGATTATTTTGTTTTTGGAAAAATGAACATTCATACTTCGATGCCAGGTCAAATTCAGTTTTGTGGCGGAGGAATAGACAATGAGGATATAATTGATAATCAAGTAAACTTCACAAACTGTATCAGTAGGGAATTAACGGAAGAAATGTTTCTAAGCGGACTTACTCCCGAATTATATAGTGTATATCAAATACCCGAACGGAATAAGGTAGCCGTAATTTTTAATTTAAATCTTGATTTAAGCAAATCTGAAATTGAAAATAATTTTTTTAAAAACAAAAATTCAAATTCGGAATTTCAAGAATTAATTTTTACAAAAAACAACAAAAAGGCAATCTCTGAATTTCTGACTAACCCAAATTTGGAAATAATAGTAGTAAAGTTCCTTCAATCCGGACTTAAAGCCATTAGGATCGCACAACACGGAATATCTGCAAGTTCTAAAAACACATTTTTAATATTATGTTAAAATTTTCTAGAATTTGAGAAATGTCTTGAAAAATAAACTCGAATTTATAACAAATTTTTTGTCTATGATTTATTTAATTGGAGGTCCTGTAAAATGCGGGAAAACAACATTGGCGAAAAAATTGTCAAAATTGACAGGAATTTCTTGTATTTCCGTAGATATTTTAAGGCAAATTGCGAAAAAATATACCGACCCATCTCGGCATGAGGAAATGTTCCCACTAAACGCAATTGTTAAACAAATGCCAAATGATAATGATTTGCTTTATGCAACCTATTCTATCCAAGAAGTCATTGATGCATCACAAAAACAAGGTGTGTCATGTTACAAAGCTATTGAAATTATGGCTTTATCAAATGCGGAATATATCATTGAGGGACATCAAGTAACGCCGGAATTGCTTGAAAAATTGATTAGTCAAAATGGAAAAAATAAGGATATAAAGGGAATTTTTTTAACTAAAACAAACAAAGAAAAGCTCGTACAAGATTTTACAAAAAATCCATTTCCGGAAGAAGATTGGATTATCAAAGGAACAAAAGACCGAAACAAAACTTTTCCCAAAATCGCTCAGATGATTGCCGCTTATAGTAAATATTTTGAGACGGAAGCAAAAAAGTATGGTTTCAAAGTTTTCAACATGAATGACGATTTTGATAATCAAATAGACAAGGCGATTAAGTTTTTGACCACTGCCTAAAATATTTTTAATAGCGGATGATTTTTTCACATCACAAAACAGACTATGCTTTTCAACCCCTTACCTCGTTTGTTCGCTCGCCAAATTGGACATCTACATATCTTCGGCATATTGTACATCCATAGTCCGGTCCGTTATTTAAAATCGTTAATAACATGATTAATTCATTACAAGTATTCCCTAAAAACAAAGATTCATTCCTTGAGCTCATAAAATTCGGGGAAAATATTTTTGATATTTGCAAAGAATTAAAACTAAATCCGATCATATACGGAGGTTTGGCATATTTTTATTATACAAATGATATGAAAACTCCGGTTGGAGATTTGGATATTCTTGTTCCGGAATCATCGTTTCCGAAAATAAAAAAGATATTGAAAGATAGAAACATTTCTTTTAAAGATATCCCTCAATGGAAAAGTATTGTTTGCTCACAAGGAAATTTAAAAGTCGACATTGATTCACTTGAATGGTGTTTAGGGGAAATTAACAAAAACACGATTTCTGTTCATATCGAGGGGCAAAAGTGCAAAATCCTAAATCTCGAATCGCTCATAAAAGTTTACGAAATATCTGTTGATAAAATGCCCAACACTTCGGAATTTGAGCTACAGCGGAAATTATATTCAAGGAAACTGGAAAATCTTCAAAAAATTTCTTAAGATTATAATAAATCAAACAAAAGGATATTTATGGCTAGAATCCTGTCGCTTCTTTTCTGCATATAAGTATAAAACTAGAAAATTTAGGTCCGGTTATACTTGTCCCAAATTGTCTCGCCCAAAATCTTCGTATATACTTGCGATAGTATATTTACTATCGCAAAAATGAAAAAAATTACACTACCGGCAACATTATTTGTCTTAACGTTGGGTCTAATTTTACATGTTTTATTGGGAACATTTTTAGTCGAAGAATTGGTATTCGGCGATGCTTTCGCGACAATGTTCGAAAAAATAATGTACCACATTGCAGTTCTTCCTCCTTTTGCAATCGCAATTTTGTTCTACAAAGAGACTCAAAATCTATTAAAATCCCTGGGATATTCGGGATTCTTCTATTTGATAAGTTTTATTTTGGTAGCGCTTTATCACTTTGTTCCAACTGAAACTAATTATGCAACAGGGGAACAAATCTCTCTTGGTAGTTACGGTTTTTATGTGACAGGAGGGGGATCTGGAGCCATTGCCATCCTGCCCCAAGTTCTTTTGACCATCGTAATAGTCTTTGCAGTTCATCGATATTTAAAAAAATAATACATCCGAAACAAAGCAGAAATTCGAAATTTCTCCGCTACGCTATACTGAAATTTACTTTTCAATACATCCCAAGTAAACTTCAGACATAGAAAAATATTAAGTGAAATAACTTTTTTTAACACTTAAAAAATGAATATTTCAAAAGTATATCCAATTTCTGAAAACAAAGAAAATATACCAATAATAGAATCTGAAAGAGCAAATTTTTTCAGTCCCACTCAATCAGATTACGAAGATATATTCTCTTTATACAACAATGAAGAAACAAGAAAATATTTAGGTGGAATAGTAGAAAGGAAAGAATTTGAAAAAAAATTTATAGATTTATTTTCTGCAAAACTCCCAGAATGTCATTTTGTTATAAGAGAAAAAGAATCAAATAGTATAATAGGAATGGTGTCCATAACCAGACATCACGATCAAGAACATTTTGAAATTTCTTACGAGTTACATCCAAATTTTTGGGGTAAGGGGCTAGGAACGGAGGTCTCATTGAAAATTATAGAATATGCATTCAGTGAGCTTGGTTTAAAAGAGTTAATTGCGGAAACACAGAAAAAAAATCAGACTTCAGTCAAATTATTAGAAAAAATAGGAATGACTTTCGTAAAAGAGATTGAAAGGTTTGGAGAAAAACAAGTTATTTATACTATAAAATTATGAAAGCCCGTTTAACAAAACCAAAGGATGCTGAAGGCGTAGTAAATGTACAAAAATTGACATGGTTAGATGTCTATCCAAACGAAAAGTATGGGATTAAGTACGAAGACATTGCCCAAAAATTTGAATATGAAGAAAAATTGATTGAAAAAACGAAAAATAAAATCAAAGCTTATGGAAAAGATTCGTGTGGCTGGGTAGTCGAATTGGATGGAAAAATTGTTGGATTTTCCGCAACATATAGAGAGAATGAGAAAGACAGAGTAGGAGCAATTTATGTCTTACCCGAACATCAAGGCAAAGGAATCGGAAAAATCCTGTTGCAGAAAGCATTGGATTTTCTTAAAAACTCTAAAGAAATTTGGATTGAAGTGGCGGAGTACAATGAAAACGCAATAAAATTTTATGAAAAATCCGGCTTTCACATTGTCCCTGGTAAAAAAGGTAAGCAAGAAATAATAGAAGGTAAATTTATACCAACGATAGAGATGAAATTTGAACAGTAGTAAATTTTCAAATCATCACAAACTAGCTACACTTTCACATAAACGCAGTAAATGGGCACATCAATAATAAACCCCAATGAATAAACAAATCATGTATATCGAGCATAAAGGGAACGAAGTTTTTGGTCCGGCACGCATCGGCTTGGTTACTTTGTCCAAAACAGGAAGACCAATTTCCTACAATGATAAAAAGTTTGAAAAAATATCCGGAGGCAGTGGAAAAGCCAATTATTTCGATATTGAAACCGGCGAAGAGTATTGGATTTCCGGCTGTCACAAAGATGGAAATGATGCCCTATATTCTACTGTTGTAGAAATAGATGATGATGTACGGGAAGAATATTGGACAAAAATCCGAAACAAGCCCGAAAATGTAAATATCGGAAAAATGAAAATAACGGGGAAATATAAGAAATAAACACAAAGCTAAAATATACAAAAATATAATCACCCTAAAACATGAAAAACGAATCTTTCATAGATAGAAAAATACCCGTGAAATTTTTGTTTATTTTATTTCCGATAATGATTTTGCAACTTCTTTTACCTGTTCGGAAAATAGCACTCTTTCTAATCGATGACTTAAACATTCCTTTCGAATTATTATTAATAACCGAAAATTTAACCGCCTCGATTTCAGTTTTGATTTTATGTCTATTTCTCATTCAAAAAATAAACTGGAAGTGGCTTTCAAAAAAAGCATTTTCAATTGGATTTTTAATATTTTTTTTACCCATACTTTTTTTTATATTGTTTGAATTTACATACTTACCGGTCCCATATTTAATTGAAATAATTTATGAGGGTATTGAAATAATTTATAAGGGTATTGAAGCTATTTTTCTCCCATTTGTTTATTTTATTAAAAACATTTATCAAGGTTGGGGCTGGGCGGTGATGGATGTTTATGGTTATTTTGTTTTTTTTGTTTATTTTGTTATTTTCCCCACAATTGGAGGAATATTATCCTCTCTAATTTATGGTCTTTATAAAAAAATTAAGCAATGATCGAAAAAGACTCTCAAAAATTTGCAGAACAAAGATTTAACTCCTTTCAATTATCATGCACCCGTCCAAACAACTCAAAGTAGCATCAGCAATCGTCGTAGAACAAAGCAAAAAAGCGAGCGTTATCGCTATCAGTCTTTTTGGAAGCGTGGCTGAAGGCATGGAGACATCACTCTCCGATTTGGATATGGAAATTATTGATGAAGAAGCCGAAAATTTCAGTTACGAGACTAAGGTGATAGACGGAGTTTATGTCGATCTAGTAATACTTCCAAAAACATCCATATTAAAAAGAATGAAGGACTATCCATATCTGAATTACGGCTATACAAAAAGAAAAATCATGTATGATCCCAGCGGATTTATGCAGGAAATAAAGGAAGAGGCCATCCGGTACTTCAGTAAACACCCCGAAATCGTTAAGTTTTGGGAAGAAAAATTGGAATATGTGAAACAAATGAAAGCCGAAGGAAAAAAACCGGAATCCGCCTTCAAAACTTACGACGAAGCAGAAATACTCTTTTCAAAAGAACATAAAATTACCCGGGACTTTTTCAGAGAGATATAAATGATCGATTATATCCAAATTTCATTCCACCCAAAAACTTTCATAGGTGGCCATTTTGAGGTATAATACTAAGAATTTTAATATCATTATGGAAAATAGCGAAAAGTTTATCGAAAGAGAACAAAAAACTGACCAAAAAATAGAATCAAATTTCGAAAAAAAAGAAAGTGGTCTAAAAATAGAATGTCCAGAGCGTCAAGAAGTCGCTGACAAAGCAATTTCTGAGCTAATAACTGCTTTCAAATCACTAGGCATAGATAATTTCAAACTTCCTAAAATTAAAATAAAATTTGTTGAATCAGAAAATATCGAATATCCAGTGCTTGGTAGAGTAGGAGAAGTCCATCAAGATGGAAGCGTGGCAATTTTTTATGACAAAAGATTTTCAAATAAAGAATCAGCAGAAGAGATTATAAAAGAAGTAAGAGAAAAACAAGGCGACTATCCCAGTATGGAACAAACACTAAAACATGAATTAGCACATGTAGCTATGTGGTCGATTACCGGTTTAGATCGCCAACCTGCAACAAGATTAATCGACGAAGGATTTGCAAGTCTTATTGAAAACACAGCTTCACAAATCCCAATTCAGCAAACAAAAAACGAAGTAATAGAAGGTTTAAAAAACGAGCCGAAATATTATGAACGATGTTTAGATTTTTCAAATCCAATCGACGGAGAAAAAGAATCCCTAAATGAAGCCGAATATGTAATGGGTAGAGCAATACTTTTGTGGATCAGAGAATTGAAAGGTAATGATAAAATGATTGAATTAATAATAAAATCACCTGAAAAAACAAGAAGAAATGATGACGAAGCTCCGGATGTCGGAGGAAAAGATCCAATATTACACAAGTTAAACGACGAATACAGTTCAATAATTGCGAATGTAAAAGAACGGCCTTTTGAAGAGACCGTAAGATTATTAACAATTTGGGAAGGAAAACAATTCGAAGCAGCATTATTGGAAATAAGTGGGTTTCAAAGTCTCGAGCAACTTAAAAAAGAGTTCCTAAAATGGATAAATGACGGATAAATATTGGAACATCGATAATTGTTTTTTTCACAGATAAAAAACAAACTACCAATAACACTTATCCAAACACTTAACATAACAGTGGGTATTCTTCTCATTCTCTATGGCGCAACAAGACTCTCAAAAATTTCGAAGTTGTAAATATTGCGATTCATTTCTATAATCCATCCACACTTATAATTTTCTCATGCCCACAACCCACCTCGCCTCCCTCACAATCTTGGAAAAAGAAGGAAAGATCTTGCTAATGAGGAGAGCCGGCACAGGTTTCGCGGACGGTCTTTATACCCTTCCTTCAGGCAAAGTTGAACCGAATGAATCCTTTTCAAAGGCCGCAATCAGAGAAACCCTTGAAGAAGTGAACGCCGAAATTGAGCCTTCGGATTTAAAATCCGTGCATATTATGTTTGAAAAACTTGAGGAAAGTGACCTAAGTTGGATACATCATTTCTTTTTAACTAAAAAGTGGAGTAGGGAAATCAAGAACATGGAGCCTCACAAATGCGACGACCTCCGGTGGTTTGAAAAAAACAAACTCCCCACAAACATTTTGCCTTTTGTAAAAGAGTCTCTTGATAAAATCTTCGAAAACACGCATTACAGCGAACGCGGATGGTGAAGGTTGAATCTTCAATGTTATAATAATCAAAATTAACAACGTCTTATGCCCTCAAAACCTCAATTATTCTTGGTCCACGGCGGCAATACCTTCAAAACAAAAAAGGATTACTTGAATTATTTGCAAACCCAAAAAATTTCTATTGAGCCGAAAATCTATTGGACAAACGAATTTTTGGAAAAAAGCCTCGGTCAAACTTTTGAGATCATAAAGCCAAACTTTCCACTAAAACAAAATGCAAAATATTCTGAGTGGAAAATTTTCTTAGAGAGACATTTTCCATTTATGCGCGATAATATTATTTTAATCGGCTCATCCCTTGGAGGCATTTTTCTCGCAAAATATTTATCTGAAAATCGATTTCCAAAAAAAATCCTTTCAACATATCTGATTTGTCCACCCTACGAAAATAGCCTCACGGGAGAATCCTTGGCAGGCGGATTTAGGCTTAAATCGGACTTATCCCTACTTGAGAAAAACTCTCAAAATCTGTATTTAATGTTTTCAAAAGACGACGACATCGTACCCATAGCCCACGCAGACAAGTATAAGAAAAAATTAAAAACAGCAAATTTCATTATCTACGAAAGCAAAAACGGACACTTTAAAATCCCGGAATTCCCCGAAATAATAAAAATGATACAATCGGATCATAAAATGAAATATAAATCATCTTGTTAGAAATTATCAGATAACCCCACACTCATGAAAACCCCGCAAAACACATTAAAATATCTAATCGGCCTTTCTACTGTGATTATTCTTCGCCTCCTTCCGCACCCTCCAAACGTAGAACCGATTATGTCCACGATGATGCCGTTTTCAAAAAAATGGGGCTGGCTCTCGGGCATGGCCTTCGGTTTTATGGCAATCTTCTCTTTTGATATTATCACCGGCACACTGGGCGTTTGGTCACTTGTCACCGCTACAACATACGCCTTGATAGGAGTCTTTGCAGGCCTTTATCTCAAAAACAAAGAAAACAAAATCAAATATTATGTGGGCTTTTCAATCGTCGCGACGATTGTTTATGACGCAATTACAGGCATCGGAATCGGAATGGCGTTTTTCGATCAATCTTTTATGGCTACCTTTACAGGTCAAATCCCATTCACGATGTATCATCTTTTGGGAAACATAGTCCTCTCCTGCACTCTATCTCCATTGCTTTACAAATGGATTATCGCAAATCCAAAGCTCGAAACAACACAAGTTTTGAATAAAATTGCATTCGGAGTAAAATAAATTATTCATAAAATGGCAAAAAAGTTTTTTAAAAACTGCCTTATCTGCAATAGAATTTCCAAAATTATAGACAACTCCAACCCATATTTTGTTGCAGAACTTGAAACCGGATATGTGGTAATCGGTGATCATCAGTATTTTAAAGGCTATACACTTTTTCTTTGTAAACAGCACAAAGAAGAATTGCACGAACTCAGTCCTGCTTTTCGTTTGAAATTTTTGAAAGAAATGGCTGAGGTAGCTGAAGCGGTTTTCATTGCTTTTAATCCTGAAAAACTAAATTATGAACTCTTGGGAAATACTGAAAAACATTTGCACTGGCATATTTTCCCGCGACACAAAGACGACCTCTTACCAAAAGTGCCAATTTGGTGTATAGATAAAGATATACGTTGTTCTGAAGAATTTAAGCCTACCTTGAAAGATTTAATTAAAACAAAGAAAATTCTTCTGAAAGCTTTAAAAAAAACAACAAAATATCTGGATAGATAACCGTTTACAAAACATGAAACACCCCCGACTCAAAGCCATCTTAATCTACATGGGGATTTTATTTCTCATCATTCTCGCGATGATAATAAACAACCTTTCGAAATTCAAGCTCCTCGGTCCGGAAACGGATGACTTATTTACCTGTACCGGATTTAAAGGCACTCCGTGGAATTGCGATTTTTGGACATTTTTTAGACGCAACATATTCGGAGACATTTTCTTCACCGGCATTTTCATGCCACACTACGCGCTTATTTTCCTTGTTTTAAGTGTCTTGTCGATTTTTAGATTAGAAAAATTTCTCAAAACCATTTCGAAGAAAAAATTAAAAGCCTTTTGGGGGCATCAGACAATTGCATTTCAATTTGTACATTTTTCGTGCAAAATCAAAGCATCGGATTTTTAACCAACACAAATGAAAAAACTACTCACACTCGGGGTACTAGCACTTAGCGTCTTTACGCTATTTTCTTGCACGCAAAAAGAAGAACTAAAAGAACCCGATTATACTTTTGAAAGCTATAAAACGATGATTCCCGAAACCTGCAAATCTTTTTTCGATGGGTGCAATAATTGCTTTAGAACTGAAGGCAGCGAGAGTGTCGGATGCACCAAAATGTTTTGCCAAAAATACGAGAAACCAAAATGCCTAGATTCCGAGAATAAGGACACATACACCTCAGAAAGCTGGAAAACGATGATCCCGCAGACTTGCAAATCCTTTTTCGACGGATGCAACAATTGCAGTAGAACAGAAAATGCCTCTGAAGCAGCCTGCACTTTGATGTATTGCGAACAGTACCAGAAACCAAATTGTTTGGATGAATAATTTTGAAAAGTTCAAAAAAACCTCGCCCAAACATATGCAAAAAGAAAACACAACCGAACCGCTAAAATTAATTGCACCAACTAAGGAATACGAAAATCAAATCTTGGATTACAAAAATGAATTTCTGATTAATGGCGAGAATATGGCAGGTACAGCAGGTTTGGAAGATTCAAGTACAGTCGATGAATGGATTATTTCAGTTAAAAAAAATTCAAAAAAAGAAACTGTAAAAGAAGGATTTGTCCCAGCATCAACGTATTTAGCTCTAAGAACCATAGATAATAAATTAGTTGGAATGATTGATATCCGCCACGAATTAAATAATTATTTGTTTAATTTAGGCGGGCATATCGGTTATAGCGTTAGGAAATCTGAACGAAGAAAAGGTTATGCAAAGGAAATGCTTCGATTGGGCTTGCAAAAATGCATTGATCTCAAAATGAATAAAGTTCTCATCACTTGTGAAAAAAACAATATCGCATCAGCAAAAACAATTTTAGCAAATGGAGGAGTATTGGAAAACGAAATCCAAGCGCCTGATCGAATTACTCAAAGATATTGGATAAAATTAGATTAGATTTAAAAAGCACTATTGTGCGTATAAATAATCATTGAAATTTCATAATATTCTAAATTATGCACCCCAAAATCCTAAATCACTATCTAAATTTCAGCATATTCACCAATCCGGGCGCTTACAAAGAATTCCTTCAAAAACTTCCGGACGATGTCAAAGAACTTGGCAATTTAATCAGTCATCAAATCATTCATCGAGTAACACTCAAAGAAGGTAACACAAAAGCAAATAGAGATTTGAGGTATGGCGATATGGAAAAATATCCTTGGTACAGATTAAGATGTGATGACGATGTTTTGCCTACAGCCGTTTCAATGATTGCTGAATTATTAAGACTTGATGACAGAGGATTTTTGCCAGATAGAAAAGTCGAAGATAAAATTGTCGTCACATGTCGATATGTCGCGATTCTAATGGCCTCTATTTTGAAATCAAAAGGTATCCCTTGCAGAGTGCGATCTGGCTTTGCTCCTTATTTTTTCAAAGGAAGTTGGGATCACTGGATCAATCAATATTGGGATAAAAACAAACAAAAATGGATTACATTCGACGCAGATGGCTTTTTTGATAAAACAATCGGTTTTGATCAATATAATATGCCTGAAAATAAATTTGATTGGGCAGGAGCTACTTGGCTCAAAGTCAGGGAGGGGAAATTAGAAGCCAATAATTTTAACAACGCAGGTGGTTTCAAAGGCCTTATGCCGATTCTTTGGGAAATATTTTATGATTTTCATAGTTTGATGAACAACGAAATTTTATACACTCAAATGCCAAGTTTTGTTTCCTTCAAATTCGATGAACTAACAGAAAAAGATTTTGAAGAAATCGATGAGCTCGCCAAATTAATGCAAGAACCAGACGAAAATTTTGATGAATTGGTCAAAATCTGGAATACTAAAAAAAAGTTTAGAATCTTAAACGGACCACTTATTGGAGACAATGATCATGTTAAGTTTAGTGAATAATTTTCCCATCATGCACCCCAAAATAATACTTTCAATAAACATAAAAGCCGACATCGAAAACGCCAAATGGTTTGTAAAAAATGGCGAGTTCGTAGATATGTTTTTGCCACAAAATTTTCGATATATACAAAGTAAAAAATTTTCTCTTACAGAAAGAAATAAAATCATCACTGAGTACACAAAACACATCCATAAATTGAACGAAAAAGAAATTCAGAAAGGTGTAGAAAATATTCGAAAAGAATGGTCAAAAATCGAGGAGAATTTTTTCAAAATTACGGAAAAAATTTTTAACGGACACTCGTTTCCAAAGGGGAAATATACAGGATACGCCTCTATTTATGGTATGTATCCACGAAATATTAAAGACAAAACATTTTTCTTTCCTTATACAAATGAAAAATGGAATCCGCTTAAAACAATCGCTCATGAGTCGATGCATTTTATATTTTTTGATTACATAAAAAAGAATTTTGGAATAAACGAAGACGACAAAATTAAAGGTAAAAATAAAAAGTTCGTATGGCAAATTTCAGAAACTTTCAACAATGTAATCGAAAACTGGAAGCCATATAATGACATTTTCAACACAAACGAAAAATCAAAACCCTATTTCGGATGCGAGAAAATGTTTTCAACAATGACGAAACAATGGAAGGAAAATCAAGATATTAAACGATTGCTTAATAAGTGGTTTTAATCAAAAAAAAATGGATGAATTCGAAAAAAAATATGGGTTTAAAGAGGATGAAAAAATTATAGCTTTTCATAAAAGCAGACGAATGTTTTGCATTTTTGAAAACAAATTACACATTGCAGAGCCAAATCTGCCTTACTCACATGCGGTTTGGTTCGAAAAAGAAGGTTTTATTTCAAGAAATAATGATGATTTATTTGAAAATATTGTGAGAGGAATAGTCGATCAAAAGGGAGATATTTATTTTTATAGGGGTTTCGATTTTAAAGTCGATAAGGAAACGGAGTTGGGATTTTTTTCGCACCTTAAGGATTTGGTCGAAAAGCTCTCGATTCAATCAAGCGCAAAAATTTTCGGAGGTATGAACAAGAAGTCGGCAGGACAACTCTGGTCGCCCCAAAAAGCATTTGGGGAAGTCAAAGATTATCTTTAGATCCCGACTTTAGATATTCACGGTAATTATTCAAACAATAATTCTCATGCCAAAAACAATTTCAGAATATATCGAATCACACCCAAAAGAAGTACAAACAAAATTAAACGAACTTCGAAAAACGATTCTTGAAATTGCTCCAACTGCTGAAGAAAAAATGACATATGGAATCCCCACGTTCAAACTTTCCGGCAATCTGGTACATTTTGCGGCTTTCAAAAATCATATCGGTTTTTACCCCACTCCTTCGGCAATAATACATTTCAAAAAAGAACTCAAAGTCTTTGAAACCTCAAAGGGCGCAATAAAGTTTCCGCTTGCAGAGGATATCCCAACGGACTTGGTCCGGAGAATTGTAAAATTTCGAGTCGAGGAAGATAAACAAAATTCAAAATAAATGTAAACAAGTATGAAAATAAAAAAAGTCTCAAACAAAGATGAATTAGATATATTAAAAGACAAGACCGCGCAATTTAATGACCTGACTTTTTCATTTTCCGAGAAATATTTGATAGATTTGAAAATTTTACTTGATGAAAAAAACGCCTATCAGATTATTGCAAAGGATGATAATGATGACTTTGTCGCATATATTGCCTCCGCAGAGAAAAACCTTAGACCTGGTTTTCTTTGGATAGTCGAACTCTTTGTTTTGCCTGCATATCAAGGAAAAGGCGTTGCCACCGAAATGATTTCAATGTGCATTAAAGAGGCAAAAAACAAAAAACTCAATGGTCTCATAACTCAAACCGAATTTAAAAATATTCCCGCTCAAAATTTATATAAAAAAATGGGATTTGTCGAAATAGATAATCCTGATTGGAAAGATGGCATTACATACAGGATAAGTTTCTCCAAATATCGATCGAAGCCTTTTAAATAATCCATAAATATTTCCCATGCTCATAAATATTCCCTTTTACGAAAACAACGAAGATGGCAATCAATGTCTGCAGGTCGCGATGAAATCCGTTCTCAAATATTTTTTTGATAAAGAATATTCACTAAATGAACTTGATAAATTGACTGGTCGAAAAGCTGGTTTTTGGACCTGGACGCCACAAATAGTGACTGTTCTTCATGATTTAGGATTGAAAGTTGAATATTATTCCAAAACCGATTTAAAACCCTTTCTTGAGGGTGAAGCATTTATTCGAAAACATTTCGGTAAGGATGCGGAAAAAATCCTTAAATATACTGATCTACCAGTTGTTTTAAAATCCATCACCAAGGTTCTTGATTATAATGTTTTTAAAAAAGAAAAATTGACCATTGAGGATATCGAGGCACATTTAAAACAAGGACATATTCCAATGGCTACAATCGATCATAATAAAATAAGTGGGAAAAAGGGGCTTTATCAGGGGCATTTTGTTGTAATTACAGGCTTCGATGAAGACCATGTTTTTTATCATGAATCCGGTCCCGATAATGCTGAAAGAAACAAGAAAGTGCCTAAGCCCACATTTATGGAAGCCTTTAACGCAAACGGAACAGATAATGATTTAGTGGTTGTCTATGGTAAAAACTAATCCTATGCTAAAAATCCGCCCACATCTCGAAAAAGACGTCCCATACCGAGTTAAATGGTTGAATAATCCAAATGTGAACCGATTTATCGGAGACACAATCGGGCAAAAAACCAGTTTAATCAAACAAAAAGAGTGGTTTTCCGATTACAAAAAATCAAAGAACAAACGCTTTTTTACGATTTGCGACGACACAAATCCTATAGGTTTTATGGGGTTCTCAAATATTAGTAAACAAAACAAAAATGCGGATATTTTTATTGCCATCGGTGAAGACGAATATAGAGGAAAAGGTTTTGGTAAACTATCGTTAAATTGGCTTATTGATTATGCTTTCAAAAAACTAAAACTACATAAAATCAATTTGGGAGTAATAAAAGATAACGAACCGGCAGTAAAACTTTATAAATCTTTAGGTTTTAAAATTGAGGGTGAAATGAAGGAGGAAGTTTTTTATGAAGGTAAGTATTACGATTTTTTATCAATGGCCTTGTTTTTAACATAATTAAATTTTCCAAAAAAGCCATTCACATTTCGACCGATATTTACCGGGATTTTGGTTTTTGTATAAACTGCCTGGATTCCCGGTAATTTGACAGATATCCGTAATTCCCGGTATAATGTAAACATGAAAATACATATACCAAATAGCGTGTGGCTAGGAAATTTGGATCCGTTTTTGCAAGGATTCGATCCCCGCAATCCAGACAAACTGGAAATTACATTTAATAAAAAATGGATAGCGATTCATCCGATGGTTTTATCAATGATCGCAGCTCTTGGTATAGACATAAAGCCTTCAAAAATAAAGTGTGAAAAATTGGAAGCCAGGTCCAAGCATTATTTGGAAAGGATGAAATTATTTGATTTTGTTAAGATAAAATCGGGAATTTCCATCAAAGAACACGATCCTTCAGGTCGATTTATTCCTCTCACTCAAATAAAGGATTCGGCATCTTTAACGGAATTCATTACCGAAGTTACTCCATTATTGCATCTGGGGCCAAAACATGCGGAACCAATCAGGTACATAATGAGTGAATTGATTAGAAACGTGCTTGAACATTCAATGTCAAAAAATGGAGCTATCGTTTCCGCTCAATATTATAAAAAAAGTAACACAATTAGAATCGGGATTGCGGATACTGGAATTGGGATTTGGAAGTCGATAAACGAGTCCCACAATCCAAGAACCGATATTGATGCAATTCGAATGGCATTAACTCCCGGCATTACCGGAACAACAAGAAAAGAAGGTGGCACCGACCGAAATGCTGGAGCCGGGTTATTTTTCATTAAATCAATCGCTTCCGTAAATAGCGATTTTTTTGTGATTTACAGCGGAAACGCATTGTACAAGTTGTTAAAGCGCAAAACGAAAAGAATCAAACTGGAGGCTGACCCTTTTAAGGATAGACATTCAAAAAGAAGCGATTTGCCAATTTGGAAAGGAACAATCGTTGGAATAGACTTGTCTTTGGACACCAGCCAAGAATTTTCCTTGTTATTGAGCTTGATGAATAAAACTTTAAGGGAAGCCATTAAAGAAAGAAAAAAAGAAAGATATAAAAAACCACTATTCACATGATACAAATAAAACTTTTTAAAAAAGTCGGAGAATTTGCTGAAAACAAGGATATTGCCAGAGATTTAAGATTAAAAAAACTTATTCCGGCACTAAAAAAAGGAGAAAAAATAGTACTTGATTTTGAAAACGTGGAAGGGGCAACACAATCTTTCATTCATGCTTTGATTAGCGATCTTTTTAGAAAGTTCGGAAACGAATTTTTGGATCTGGTTGAATTCAAGTCCTGTAATGATACGGTAAAAGCAATAATTTCAATTGTCGTAGACTATATGCAAGAAAGTATATGAAAAATTATTCAAAATCCAACTTCCTCAAGAAAAATTTCTCCGCCCTTGGCGCGGTATTTGGCTTGATTTTTTATTTTTTGCTTTTTTGGTTTTTTGTTTCCGCCTTAAATCAAAATACAGATACGAATTATTTGGATGTTTTTCTCAAAATTTCCGGAATCGTTTTTCCGATCTCAATAAAAAACACGGTTTTCTTCCCGCAAATCATAGCCACACATTTATTATTAATGACAGTCTATGCGACGGTTTTTTCGTTCATGTTCAAAAAAATAAACAAAGGCTTTACGGATAATCTGCCACTCAAGGGGGGAGTGATTGCCTCCGTTTTTTATCTCGTGTCTTTAATATTTGCATTTACGCTTATTTTGAACCTAACGGAAGAACACGTGGACACCATAATTCTAATCTCACTATTCACGGGACACGCCTACCCGGTTTTGTCGACAAAAATTATGTCCTCATCCCCTTACATCTCTTTCTTCGGGGTACTTTTCATCATCACAACCATATATTTCATTGTAGGTGCCACAATCGGAAAACTAGTCGAAATTAGAAAAAGAAAAAGAACGGCAATCGCAAATAAAAAATAAAATGAAACACATCCTCGTTAAAAACATCACAAAGAATAATTTAAAAAATTTTTCGGTAAAAATTCCGCTTGAAAGTCTGGTGGCAATAGTAGGCCCGAGTGGAAGCGGAAAAACCACTCTTGTAGATGAAGTGCTATACGAAAATTCTCAGAAAAAAACTTGGGACATAAAGAACCTTCCTAAAAAAATCGATATATTAAAGCAAAAAGTTGATTTGCCGAAAACCGCTAAAAAAAGCCTTGGCGAGTATAATTTTGAAATTTTGAAAAAGAAACTTGCCTCGGTTTCAAAAGATGATTTGCTTGTACTGGACGAGCCTTGCGCCGGTTTTTGCATGGAAGAACGAAACACGATTTTAAAAATGTTGAAAGAAAAAGTGAAGAAAGGCTATTCGATTATCGCAGTGGAACACAACAAAGAGATTATTAAAAATGCCGATTACGTGATAGAACTCGGTCCCGGAGCCGGTAAATACGGAGGAAAACTCATTTTTGAAGGAAATATCGATGAGTTTAAGAAATCGGGAACAATCACTGCAAAACACGTTTTTAAAAATTCAAAACCGGACACGCAAAACATTTCAGCACCGAACAAAAAGAGTGTTACTATCTCAAAAATCTCGGAAAGGAATTTTAAGGATTTTTCATTTTCTTTTCCTGTGAAAAAAACGGTTTGCATCACGGGATGTTCGGGTGCGGGAAAAACCACACTTTTGGACATAGCGTACAGATCGCTTTTTAAAGGCAGAAACGCTTGGAAAATTAAACTTAAATCAGTAAGCGTATCCGGTAAATCCTTTATTAGAAGATCATATATAGTGCCTCAGTCACCAATAGGCGAAAACCCTTCAAGCACACTTGGCACATATACCAAAGTTTGGGACAATATACGTAAAAATTTTGCCGACACTGCAATAAAAAAAGGACTTAAATTATCAAAATCGGATTTTTTGGCCGATAAAAAAATTCTTAGCGGAGAAAAAAAGTTTTCTCCTGAAGTTTTAAGCGTAAAAATTTCAGGGAAAAACATTAAAGATCTAATGGAGCTCACAATTGACGAAGCGCTTGATATATTCAAAAAAGACACTTTGATTACCCGAAAACTAAAATTTTTGCAGGAGGTTGGTCTTGGCTATTTGGTGCTTGGTCAAAAATCGAGCACTTTAAGCGGAGGCGAGGCTCAAAGAGTTCGAATTGCAAACATTCTTTCCAAAAAACTCGGCGACAGATGTTTATACATTCTCGATACTCCCACAAGAGGGCTTCATCTCAAAGATATTCCGGTGTTGATCGATTCCTTCAAAAAAATTATCTACAAAAACAACACGATCTTAATCGCTGACAACAGAGAGGAAATTTTTCATTTCGTTGATTTTAGAATCGATCTTAAATAGGCTATTGATTTTCCGACAAAATTTTACTTTTCCAATAAAATCAATTATTGTCGAGAAAATATATTTTTTATAAATCTTTAAACCATGATTCTCTCCGACAAAGATATAAAAGACGCAATGAAAAGAGGGGATATTTTCGTTGATCCTTTCGATGAAAAGTTCCTCCAACCCGCCTCGGTAGATCTTCATTTGGACAAACATTTCCTCGTTTTCGATTCCAGCCAAAATTATGTGATAGACCCTAAAAAACCGATTGATCCATTGATGAAAGAAATTACCATTGATGAAGATCGCCCTTTTGTTTTGCATCCGGGCGAATTCGCACTTGGTCTTATTTATGAAACAACAGGCGTTTCCCCGAGATTTGTGGGAAGGCTTGAAGGAAAAAGCTCGGTTGGAAGAATGGGGCTTTTGATTCATATCACCGCAGGATTTCTTGATCCCGGAAACAGCCTTAAAATGACTCTTGAATTGCACAACACCGCAAACATGCCCGTGCTTTTATATTACAAAATGCCTATCGCTCAGATGGCCTTTGAGGAGCTTATGTCCGAATGTGAAAGGCCATATTCAAAACAATTGAACTGCAAATATGTTGGCGACATAAAGCCAAAAGCAAGCCAAATGTGGAAGAATTTTTAGGCAAAATGTTCTACATGACTATAGGCCACAATAACCAATTTATAAAATTTATATCGCGAAATAAAACTATCGATGAAAATTGCTCTTGTTAATTTATGCAACCCTGAAGATTTTAAAAAACATTTGTATTACCAGGATGTTTTAGATTATCTACACGAAGAAAAAATTGATTACCTCGATTTAGCATCCGGAAAGGATACACTTGAATCGCTAATTGATACTTTCAATCAATCACTTGATACTGATGCCGAGCTTTTTTGGTTTATTCGTGGAGGCTTTTCTTGTTTAAACGCATTGGATAAAATTGATTGGGAAAAGGTGACTTCCGGAAATAAAAAATTTTACGGTTTAAGTGATTTTACTCATTTCGCACACGAAGCGGTTGCAAAGGGTGTCAAATGTTTTTATGGTCAAGGCTTAACAAAAATTAAAAAACATTATCCAGAAAGAGCCGATCGAAATTTTATCACTGAATTTCTGAAAACCGGATCTCCAAATCCGGCCAAGGCTAAACCTCTTTTAAATGCAACAACAGATCTAGACCTTTCTCAAATACAAATTGCAGGCGGCCATATGGGCATTTTTGCATTCATGCAAAGTAATAATAAAATTGATTTATCAAATCGTCATTTGTTTTTGGAATACCACAGCTCAAGTCTGGAACCTCATCTTTTAAATTTAGACTATGAAGTTGATCATGTTTTATATTCAATCAAAGAAAACCTCCCCAAATCAATTATCTTGGGCCAAAGCCTAATCAGAAAAATCGACGGCACTTTTTACCCAGAAGAAGAGCTCACCGGCTCTATCCTTTCCAAGTTTTCCAAAACTTCTTTACCTGTGTATTATATAAACCACTTCAATAATGTTATTCCCTTAAGTTGAAACTACACCTCAAAGTTTGCTCACGTTGGTCTATGAAATTTTTCTGAAATATACATAAAATATTAAATAACCCTAAAAATCATTATGAAAACAATTTTTAGAAGCCTAGCTCATTTAATTTTTCAAACTAGAGCTTATAATAATAAAAAGATCAAACAATTTGCTAAAGGAATAAAATCGAAGAAAATTCTTGAGCTTGGAAGTGGAATAAAAGTAAAAGGCAAAGATTATTATTCAGCAAAACAATTTTTCGATGATAGTAATGACTTTACTCAATCCGACATTGTCGAGGAATTCGGGCATAAAATTATAGATGTTACGACCATGAGTTTTACAAACGAGTATGACATAATTATTTGTATGAATGTTTTGGAACATGTTTTTGAGTATGAAAAAGCCATATCAAATATTCACAAGGCTTTGAAGCCAAATGGTATTGCAATTATCTTAGTTCCTATGTTTTATCCACTTCACGACGAACCAAATGATTTTTGGAGATTTACTGAACATTCTTTGAAAATTATTTTGGATGGTTTTAAAAAAATTAAGATTGAAAAAAAAGGAATAAGACAATACCCTTTTGCATACTATATCGAAGCAAATAAATAAGACTTGAATTCAAGAAATTCTATGCAAACCCATACATTTCGACTAAAACCAAATCAGTTACTCAAAGAATCGCTTGAAAATTTTGTTTTAGAACACGATATCAAGGCAGGTGTAGTTTTATCTACAGTTGGCAGTCTTTCCTCCGCAACTGTTCGCATGGCTGACGAAAGCATAAAAACATTAGATCAAAATTTTGAAATAGTTTCTTTGATCGGTACACTATCGATAGAAGGATGCCATTTGCATATTTCACTTTCAGCCAAAAACGGGACAGTAATTGGAGGACATTTAAAAGACGGATGCAAAATTCATACCACAGCCGAGATTGTTCTTGGTGAAATTCAAGACCGGATTTTTTCGCGAAATATGGATGAAAATACAGGATTTAAAGAATTAACAATTAATTAATATGACAGAAACACAAGCTACAAAAATACAAAGACATAAAATTATTCCGGCATCCTATTTAGTACTCATAAAAGACAACAAAGTTTTATTACAACGAAGGTTTAATACTGGTTTTGAAGATGGAATGTATTCATTTGTTGCGGGACACGTAGACCCGAACGAAACATTTTCAATTGCTATTATTCGTGAATCTAAGGAAGAAGTTGGAATAACGCTTAATCCGAAAGATCTGAATGTTGTTCACGTTTTACACAGAAAATCCACACAAGGAGGGGAGGAGCGAATTGATATTTTCTTCAGCGCAAACAATTGGGAAGGAGAAATCACAAATATGGAACCGCACAAATGCGATGATTTATCATGGTTTGATTTGGATTCCTTGCCTGAAAACATTATTTCTTACATCAAAGAAGTCTTGAAAAATATTCTAAAAAATAAAATTTATAATGAATTTGGTTGGTAAAACGACGATAATTTTTTTATGGAAAGTTTGAAAGTATTGAACGATTTTAAAAAAAGAATATTTACAAAAAATGAAATGAAAATCTGCATCAGTGCGAGCATGAAATTTCAAAAAGAAATTACAGAAGCCTCCGAAAAGCTCGATTCCTTAGGTATAAAAAACACCTTTCCATCTCCCAAAACACCACACGAGGGCGAGAATTTTAACGAATTTGTAAGAAAATTATTTGATGAACATTTTGAAAAAATAAAAGATGCCGATGCTTTATTGGTCGTAAATCCGGGCGGATATATCGGTTCCGCCGTAAAAATCGAAATCGGATACGCCAAAGCCCTCAATAAAAAAATAATATTTCTCGAAGCAGCAAACGAAAAAGAGCTCACAGCCATTGCAGACGAAATCACATCACTGGAAAAATTTTCGCCACATCAATAAATCTTACCATGACCGAAAATCTTGTACCAAAACTCGGTATCGGCACCTGGAAAATGGGAGGTAAACTTACCCCCGACTATTCAAATGATGAGCTCGAAATTAAGGCCATCGAAGCTGCGATTAAGCTTGGTATCACTCATATCGATACCGCGAAAAAATACGGTGGTGGTCATGCCGAGGAATTGGTGGGACAGGCCATTAGTAGTTTTGATAGGAAAAAATTATTCATTACTTCAAAATTGGAAATCAAAGATCGAAGCGCAAGTGAAATAATAAAAGCCTGTGAATCAAGCCTTAAAAGGCTTCATACCGATTTTTTGGATTTGTACTTGGTTCATGAATACTCGCAAAATATAAGGGAAGCCATGTTGGCCTTTGATCAACTGATCGAATCCGGAAAAATTAGGTTTATGGGTGTTAGCAATTTTTCAGTAGAGCAAATAATTGAAGCTCAAAAGTTTACCCAAAATCCCATTTCCGCAAACGAAATCGAATACAATTTATTAACCAGAAACAGGGGACAGTTCACTCAAAATATGGAAAACAAAATAATCCCATATTGTCAGGAACAAAATATTCAAATTATCGCATACAGACCCCTTGCAAAAGGCGATATTTTTAATTTTCATAAAGTAATCTTTGAAACTTTACAGAAAAAATATCAAAAAACCTTTTCTCAAATCGCATTAAATTGGCTAATTTCAAAGAAAGGAATCAGCGCGATTTTCAAATCTTCGACCCCCTCTCACATCGAAGAAAACCTCGGGGCTTTGGGATGGAGCATGGACTTGTCGGATACTTTGATTTTGGATAATTTGGAGGAGGTATCTTATTAAATAATTATTATGCCCTGCATTTTTTGCTCTCAGGAAATTCAAAAACATTTTGTTAAAATATTTGAAGACGAAAAAGTCTTTGTGATAATGGATCACGAACCTGTGAATCCCGGCCACGTTTTAATTCTTCCTAAAAAACACATTCCATCTTTTCAAAACACTGACATGGATCTGTTTCAACACATTATGAATCTGACCCATACGATGGGCAAAATAATTAAAAAAGCATTTAAATGCAAAAAAGTGGGAGTTTTGATTGCCGGATTCGATGTTCCACATTTGCATATCCACATTATTCCGATGAGTGATATAAAAGATGTTTCTACAAGAAGAATGTGGGAAGATTCAAATTTCCGCGTAAATAAAAGCGATTTAAAATTTCACAGAGACACGATTTTGGATATTATGAAAGAAAATAAAATCAATCTGGCAAAATAATTTGAGTTTTAAAAACAATATTTTAAAACTTTATAAAGTATTTAAAATTGGACAAACTTTATAAAGTTTGCTAAAATACAGATATGATGAAAACATCTGAAAAACTCAAGCTCATACAAAAAATATCCGAATTAAGTCAGCAAAAATTGGCTGATAAGATCGGTGTAAGTTTTGTTGCTTTTAATTCTTGGATAAACGAACGAAGCCAACCCCGGAAAAAGGCTCTTGTGAAAATCGATGAAATATATAAAGAACTAACCGGCCAAAAACAAATTCCGGAAAATGTGTTAATAGCAAAAAAAAATCTCATTCAAAACAAAATTAAAAAATCCGGATCCGTTTTGAATAAAATATTGAAATACAAAGATCTCTATGAAAGATTTATTCTTTCTCTTACCTACAACTCCAATAAAATTGAGGGAAGTACTCTGTCTGAAGACGATACTGCCTCAATCATTTTCGAAGGACTTACATTGCCAAACAAAACGTTAATAGAGCAAATGGAAGCCAAAAATCATCAGACGGCAATTGATTTTATTTTTGAACATATTAAAAAAAAAGCACCCATAAACGAAGAGTTTTTACTTAGAATTCACGCAATACTTATGAATAGTATTATTCCTGACGCAGGCTTTTACCGCAGACACGGTGTTCGTATCACAGGATCAAATGTCGTGACCGCAAATTATTTAAAAATTCCTGAAAAAATGGAAGATTTTTTTGTACAATTGAATGAAAACAAACAAGATATCATTAAAAAAATAGCAACACTTCATGCAATTTTTGAACAAATTCATCCCTTTGCGGATGGAAATGGCAGATCGGGGCGTCTTTTATTTTTAGCTCAACTTTTGGAAAAAAACATCGCACCTGCAATAATTTACCAAGAACAAAAAAAGACCTATATCAGCTATTTAAACAAAGCTCAAATAACGGGAGACACAAGCTTGCTTGAGGATTTATTTTGCGATTCAATCCTCGAAGGTTATAAAATTTTAGAAAGAAAATTTTAAATATGTCCGTTCCAATTAACAACAACAAAATCCTTCTCGGCACCTCCGAAAAATCCGATGGCTCGATGCGGGTCACTTTTCCGAATTTCATTGCGGAAAATCTCGAAAATCGTTCAACTTTTCTAAAAAAGCACAATCTAAACCACTCGGATACCGTGTCTCCTGTACTTGAACACACAAAAAATGTTGCACTTGTTGGTCAAAACGATAAAGGCAAAATCCTTCCGAATATCGATGGGCTTATCACAAACGAACCCGGAATTATACTCACGGTTACGGCCGCCGACTGCGCTCCGGTATTTTTTTTCGATCCGCAAAAAAATGCGATAGCGATTGCTCATGAAGGATGGCGCGGAATTGAGCGGAATATTAGTTTAGAGGTCTTAAACGAAATGAACAAAAACTTTGGAACCAAGCCTGAAAATGTTCTTGTTCACATAGGTGCTCATCTTCGAAAATGCCATTTTGAGGTGAAGGAAGATGTTGCGGAAAAATTTCCGGAACATACGCAAAAAATAAACGGCACACTTTTCGTGGATCTCTCCTCAAAAATGCTGGATCAATTTCTTTCGCTTGGCTTAAAACAGGAAAATATCACTCAAGATTTAAGATGCACTTTTTGTGAACGTGAAAAGCTCTTTTCCTTCCGTCGCGATAAACCTAAAGAAATCCAAAGCTTCCTCGGATTTATTGTATTACTATAAATTATTAATAAAACACAAAAATATGGAATACTGGAAATTTATTAGAGAAAAAGTAGGTCAAGAAAAAGTTCTATTTAATGGCTGTATTGGTGCAATTGTAAAAGGCGATGAAATTTTACTAGTCTTTGATAAAGGTAGAAAACATTGGCAATTACCCGGTGGGCTTCAAGATCTCGAAGAATCCGTGGAACAAACGGCAATAAGGGAAATTTCAGAAGAACTGGGAATCAAAGGTACTATTAAAGAATTAATTTCTGTTTACTCGGACCCAAAATGGTCTTTTGTTTATCCAAACGGAGATCCTCTACAAATAGTTGATTTTCTATTTCTAATGGAAGTTTCAGAAGAAGAACTGGAAAAAATAAAAATTGACGAAAACGAAATCACAGAATATAATTGGTTCTCCTTTTCAGAACTTCCCGAAACTTTGCATCCAAAATGCCGCCTTATGTGCAAAGACATACAGGAATACAAAGGACGGACATTCTTACGATAAAACTCTAATTCTAAAAAACATGAAAGAAACACAAAAGACCATACCCTGGGAAAAATTAAACGAAACGCCTTATAAAGCCGGATACAGACGATGGATAAACAAAGAATTCGAGCTTCCAAATGGGAAAATAGCTGATTTTGATATTAAACACGAAGGAGAGACGGCCGCGGTTTTAGCCATTACACTTGAAAACAAGGTGCTTATAGCCAGACAATTTAGACCAGGCCCTGAAATGATTATTGATGAACTCCCGGGAGGCGCTATAGACAAAGGAGAAGAACCAATCGACGCAATGAAAAGAGAACTTCTTGAAGAAACCGGCTACACCGGAGATTTGGAATATTTGGGAAAAAGTATGTCTTGTGCATATTCAACAAGAATATGCCATCATTTTCTCGCCCGAAATTGTAAGAAAATTCAGGAACCAGACCTTGATGATACAGAATTTGTTGAGCTAATTGAAAAATCCATCGAAGATTTTAAAAAACAATTGGATGAGGGGATGTTTAGCAACGAGAGAACAGCTTACAGAGGCCTTAAAAGGCTCGGATTTTATAACTGGCAAAATCCTGAAATATAATTCACAAAGCCGAAATGACTCTTCTTGAAGGGTTAAAATACCTTTGATTTGTATCTACAAATATGATAATATGTAGTTACAAAAATCACAACCATGACCAGAAAAGAAAAACTGCTTAATCGTTTTTTTACGCAACCGACAAGCCTTAGGTATAGTGAACTCGAAACGGTTCTGACTATGTATAAGTTTGAGAAAGTTTCCACAAAAGGCAGTCATAATAAATTCAAAAATCCAAATTCAAACTATGATTTAATCATTCCGGTTCACAACAACGAATGTAAAGATTTTTACAAAACACTAGCATTAAAAATTATTAAAGAAACAAACAACATTAATTAAACCGCCAAACAATGAAAGCTTCACTCAAGCACTTTATAACTATCAATAATAAAAAATATTTTTACACTCTAAGCCCGAAGAAGGACAACACAACCATGCTTGTTTGTGAGGCGGCTAAAATTCGCCAAGAATTTCCAAATGAAGACATACCAAATTTGCTTTTTGACCTTCCTAATCTGATACAAGCGGAAAAAAATTATAAAACAACGCAGTCGGAAATGATTCGTTTCCGTGTTTCAACAATGGATAAAAAATTGATTGAGAAAAATGCTATACAAAAAGGATACAAGTCCGTTTCCCTATATTTAAGGGATTTGGCTTTGGGAAATACAAAAAAATGACCCACGAAGATTTCTTTAAATTAACAGCTTCCCTTGCAAAAGACGCTACATGTCTCCGTTCAAAATGCGCCTCAATAATAGTAAAAGACGGCGAAATAATAGGGCAAGGCATAAATACTCCTCCCAAAAATCTTGAAGCACAAAGAAGATGCGAAAACGAAAAAGACTCATACCACAAAAAAGTAACGGACAAGACTTGTTGTGTTCATGCGGAGCAAAGAGCGATTATGGACGCACTTCGAAAAAATCCCGAAAAAATGGAAGGATCAACCCTTTATTTCATAAGACTCGATAAAGACGAAAAATTAAGCTTCGCAGGTGCCCCATATTGCACGATTTGCAGCAAAATGGCCCTTGATGTGGGAATTTTCAAATTCCTTCTCTGGCACGAATCCGGCATCAAAGAATACGATACAGATACCTACAACGATTTATCTTTTTCATATCGGGAATAATGAATCTGCATTTTTTGTTTTAAATCAATGAGGTTTTTGATAAACTAAAAATATGAGTATTCAAATAATAAAAAAACAGATTTTGCCCACTTTAAAGAGAGAAGGAGCGATAAAAGTCGCTATCTTTGGGTCTTTTGCCAGAGGTGAAGAAAAAAAATCCAGCGACATCGACCTTTTGGTTAAGTTTCAAAATCAAATTTCTTTGCTCACTCTATCTTCAATAAAAATTCGATTGGAAGAAAAACTAAATCGAAAAGTTGATTTATTGACTTATGGATGCATTAATCCTCGGTTGAAAGAAAGTATTTTAAGCGAACAAAAAATAATTTATGAAAAAAAACGCTGAGATTTTTGTCGAACACATTTGGGACAGCATCATTGATATAGAAAATTACACGGAAAATATTAAAAAACCGGATTTTTCCAAAAACAAAATGATGCAGGATGCGGTTATCAGAAAAATCGAAATTATTGGATAAGCTGTGAAAAATTTGCCATCCGGCTTTCGGAAAAGCCATCCGGAAATCGCATGGAAAGAAATTGCGGGTATGAGAGATATTCTGATCCACGAATATTTTGGTGTTAATATCAATTTAGTGTGGGAAACAATAAAAAAAGACATTCCAAACCTTAAAAAACAAATCACAAACTTGTTAAACGGCCTGAAAATTCGTAACAAAACTATTTTTTACGATCTATAAAAAGCTCTTTATCCTTGACTTTTTCACTCCACGGGAATAATCCATAAAAAATAATTTTAACCGCAATTTTATGAACGAAGAATTACGAAAAATCGCAGTGCAAAATTTTGAAATCTGGAATAATGCCTTGCAAACGAAAGATCCCGAGAAAGTAGCGGCACTTTACAGCGATGATGCCACTTTTTTGCCCACGGTGTTGGGAGAATTCAAACGAGGAAAAACGGGCGCGAAAGAATATTTCGTGCACT
>CAYODN010000002.1:0-4424 GCA_964402735.1 uncultured Candidatus Peribacteria bacterium
CTTCTCTATTTGAAGGTGTTTCCATTTTTGTGAAATTAAAAAAACGGAGGCATTTTAATTTTTATTTTTGCCTCCGTCCAATATTTCGACTTGCAAATTTATTTGATTTTTTTGTCGGCGATGAATTTCACCATATCGACGATTCGGCATGAATAGCCCCATTCGTTATCATACCAGGAAAGTACTTTGATTAAATTTCCATCGATTACCATTGTGGATTTTGCATCTATAATTGAGGAGTTTTCGTTGCCTTTGAAATCCACGGAAACGAGTTCGTTTTCTTCAAAAGACAAAATGCCTTTTAGTTTTCCGGTGGAATATTTTTTCAAAAGTGCGTTTAATTTTTCCACTGTTGTTTTTTTCTCAACAACACAAACGAGGTCCACAATCGAGACTGTGGGGGTGGGTACTCTTATCGATGTGCCGTTTAGTTTTCCCTTTAGAGAAGGGATTACTTCGGCCACTGATTTTGCGGCTCCGGTGGTGGTGGGAATCATTGAGATGCCGGCTGCTCTTGCTCTTCGAAGGTCTTTGTGCGGTAGGTCGAGGATGCGTTGATCGTTTGTATATGAGTGGCAGGTGGTCATAAAGCCGTGTTTGATTTTGAGGTTGTCGTGAATCACTTTGGCCAGAGGGGCGAGGCAATTTGTGGTGCAGGAGGCGTTTGAAATTATGTGGTGTCGGGCCGGTTTGTAATCTTTTTCGTTTACACCCATCACCATTGTGATATCCACCGGATCTTTTGCGGGAGCGCTTAGAATCACTTTTTTTGCGCCGGCTTTGATGTGTTTTTCGAGAAGTTCTCTTGTGGTGAAAACGCCTGTGGATTCAATAACCACGTCCACTCCGAGCTTTTTCCAGGGTAGAAGCTGTGGTTCTTTGATTTGAAACGTTTTGATGCGCTTGCCGTTTACAATGATTTCGTCTTCGCCTTTGGTTTCAATTTTTGCATCGAGGGTGCCGTAGGTGGAATCGTATTTGAGGAGGTGAGCTAAGGTTTTGTTGTCGGTGAGGTCGTTTATTGCGACGATATCAAAGAGATTTTTTTCGAGATTAATTCTGAAAACTTGACGGCCTATTCTTCCAAAGCCGTTTATTGCAACTTTTGTTTTCATAAAATTTTTGTTATTTGTTTTTAATATTTTAACATTTTTTCTGGGAAAATGCCAATTTTGAGGGGGCGTGATTTTTAGATTTTACAGATATGTGATACGAGGGATATTTGTTTGTTACCTATATAATGCTTGGCATTTATATTTTGAGTAATGTGTTTTTTTGTGTTATAATAATGAGATTATTAATTTTTTATTTTTTATGGGGAAACCTTTAGATCAAATTTCCAGCTTTGAAGATTTAAGTCGTATTTTAAATCCTTCGAAAAAGAAAATAAGTGATTCTGAAGTTCAACAAACCCAGAAGGATATTTTTAGCGATATAAAAGCTGTGGAACAGTCAGATGTGTTTTCTGCGAAGTTGACTACAGTATTTTCTCAAACACAAAAGGAAAGAAGTCTTGATTTTGAAAGAAGAAGAACTCAGCTTGAAGTATTATATCCAGTTAAATATGTTGAATTGGCTATATATAGAGTGCGTAAGCGTATTTTTCGAAAAAAACATGCGAGCTTTATAAAAAAAATTCAAAAAAAAGATTTTTCGGATTTTCCGGAAAACTGCGTTATTACTCGTGAGGGAGAATTATTTTTTGATTTATTGGTGTTAAAGGATGAACAGAAATTAAAGCAATTCCCCGAACACATTCAGGAATTTTTAAAAATTCTTGATGAAGATTTGACTGCATTAAACCGTATGTCTGTTGCAACTCACGATCTTGAGATGAAAAATTCAAAATCTGTTGAGAAAATCGCCGGGGATAAAAGACAGTTGTTTCAAAAAGAGATTGTTGATTATTCAATGGGTCTTGGAAGTGAGGAAAGTATGCACTCGTTTCCAAATGAAGAAGTAAAATTAGCTTATAAAAAAATTGAAACATTATGTCAAACAATTGTTGATAATCTTTACACTGCGACAGGTCTTAAAAACTTTATTCCAAAAGTCAAAATGACTCGATCCGAAAAGCAAAACGCTTTTGTGTGGAGTTTTGGAAATGAAGCTACTTTAAAAGAATATTTAGAATACGCTGATCGAAGTGAAAATCCGGTTGAATTGCCGATCTTTATTAATATTGGTTTGTTTGAAGCTTTTTCAAGCATTGATGAATTGGCGGCAGTTTTGGCGCATGAATTCGGGCATCTATTACAACCCACTTATTTAACCCAAAAAACCGAATTAGAAAGGCAAAGACTCGAATATGATGCCGATAAAACAGCCATCACGCTTCTTGATACGGCGGGTTATTCTCCGCAAGCACTTTCCACTGTTATGAATAATTTCAGTGGTGGGCGTTTTCAACAAATAAGTTCAACAATTGGTTTGCCTAGTTCGCATCCACCAACTTCAAATCGTATTGTGGAAATGGAACGTGAATATAATAGGCCTGATTTGACTCTATTTAATGCGGATAAAAAAATCGAACATATGCCTCAGGAAATTACAGATGCGGTTTTAACCATTAAAAATCACAGGTTAAAGTTTGATACTACGGATTTAATTGCTTTGGAAAAAGACAATAAACTTGAGCAATATTTTAAAGATCATAGTGGGCCGGAGGTGTTTTTGAGAGCAAATTTGCCGAATGAAGTAATTAAAATTTCGGAAGAAAGATTACGGAAAGAATTTCGAGACCAGGAACTGATTTATGGAGAGAGGGGATTTAAACAAGAATTTTTTAATTTTTTAAATGCATTTCAGTTGGCGTTGGATTTACAAAAAAAAGCAACCAATGATTTGCGAATTATATTTGACTTACCTATAACAACAGATATTAGACATCAAATTGAAGATAAAGATGTAGATGATTTTTTAACTATTCCCAAAAGAGATGTTTTTGCCGGAACTGTGTTGGACCTGCCAGCTATAACGCCTAACAATTTTGAGGATTTTTATCATATTGTGTCTCAAAAATTCAACATTGAAAATCCTCCAAAATTGTTAGAATCAACTGTTGAGGAATGGATTTCTATTGATAATCCCGATACAAAAAAATTTTGGAATTATGTTGGTAGTCGTCAAGGAGGATTATCTACACGTGGACAAAGGCTTGAATATTTACAAAAGATTTTTTATACATTTCTTTTTCAAAGAACTACTACTATTAGATTTTTGCAGGAATCTCCTTTTATTTTATGTGTACAGGAAAACATAAAAAGAACATATAAAGAAAAACAAAGAAAATTTTCCGACAACAATTCTGTAAAAGATAGAATTGTTGGGCAAATTAAAGCGCTTGGTAATAATGCAAAGACTTTAAGAACTCATATAATTGTTGAACCCGAGGAATATGAATATGTTGATCATATCGTAGTAACTGAAACTAATTCTTATAAATATAACGCTCCAAATAATAAATTAATACAACCTAATATTAGGTTGTATGATTCGTCTAATCCTGTTTATCCCGTTTTGATTGAAGATTTTTTAAAATTAACACGGGAAAAACAAAGAGAAGCGTTTGTGCATTTTTTAAAACAAGATGGTCTTATCAATGATGATCCGAAAGTTATTGATTTTGCCATAAGGCTTATTACCGAGAAAAATTTGGAAAAACAAATCGATGAAGAATCAGGAGACGAAAAATTGGGTGTTACATTTTTGAATAATGTTTTGGAAGTTTTAACAAGAAATGGACTTGAAAACTTTTTGGGGGATGATGGTACTTTAAGGCGTGATTTAAAAAAAATAATTGCATTTCATCCTAAATGCAAACCTATAAATAATGAAGAACAAGGTATACGTACAGAAATTTTAAAAGATATATGTTTGGATACAACTTCTAATAAGATGTCCTCTGAGTTAAGACTGGATGCTTTAAACGAATTGTATCAAAGCGAATCCAGTGATGCTTTTAAAAACGCTTTTGAAGGGCAAAACGACAGTTTGCAGAGATATATTAGACACGATGATATAGAATTTGTTGAAAATGTTTTAATTAAACCCTTGAATATTTCTTTTTTTGATAAGCGCTCAAAACAGAAAAAGAAAATTGTAGATGCGGTGTGTCTTATGCTTGGAGCGTTGCGAAAAAAACATGAAGAAATCATCGAGTTCGATTTTATGGATTTGGAATTAATGAAAAACTTTATTAAGCATTCTTCTTATGAAGAACGAAAATTACAGGATTATCTTTTAAAAGATTTGTTTGAAATTTGGAGTAGTGTATTTTTCAATGATTTTGGGAAGTTTTTTGGAGTAGCGCCAACAATAGATTTTTTTCGTAAATTGCTAGATTATCGGATGTGGAGTATTCGAGAAAATGGGAAATTTATCGAAGGAAGTCTGCGCTTGTTAATGGAAAAGCCAAAACCTGA
>CAYODN010000002.1:4434-19422 GCA_964402735.1 uncultured Candidatus Peribacteria bacterium
TTTCTGTCGTTTGAAGAATATTCGTATTTTTTAATCGAAGCTGATTATAATTATTTGGAAAAGTTGGCAAAAATTAAGCCCGAAGCGCAACTACTTTTAGATTTTATAAACAAAACCGAACGATTTGATAAAGACATACGGAAAAGGATCTCCGGAAAATTTATCTTTGGGGGGACTATGCCCGATAAATCTTTTTGGGAACGGTCCCTTTATTCCTACGAAGCATTATTTGACCATTGGTTTTCACCAAATAAAAAGACGGACATTTCTTTGTTGGTTAAATATATCCGTTTGGTATTAAATTTAAATAAAGAAAAATTTGAAAACTTGGAAATCTTTAAAAAATTAGATGCTCAAGCCTCTATTTGGGAATGGCATTTTGCCAATATTCTTATTAAAAAAACTTTCAAAGACGGCAAAAACATTATTAATTATATCTATTCAAAGTATGGTGAGATTTTGAGGGAAAAATACTCTGTAGATTACAAGGGTATGCATAATATAAGGTTTTCCTGGCCTTTGTTTATTGAAGATTTAATGTCCGATAATCTAGATATGGATTCACTGTTTGCTATTCCTAAAAATGCGGACTCGTCAGAAATAATGAGAACCATGGAGAAGAGAAGTTATTTTGAAGAAGCTGCTGCCAATTTAAAAGCCGAGCTTTTGCGAGTTATTGAAGATCCGGAAAATATTGAATTTGTTTTAAAAATGCAACCAGGATTTTTTAAAGAATTTTTCCTTTTTGAAAAAATGAAAAGGAAAAAAGTTACTTCTCTTGAAGAAATTGAACAAAACATAGATTATTTTGTTTCGCTCGAACACGAAGCAAGTGAAAACAATCAGGTAACGGGATTGATAGAAATTGAAAAAAATGATGTAAGGGATAAAAAGAGAAAAGAATTAATAAAGCAAGCGGCAAGAGATTTTTTTGGTGAAAAAGAAGTAGAAGATTGGGTAGTGAAAATTGAAGATTCTCCTTACTTTTTAAGTGATTACGATTACAAACTTTGGAGTGTTGTTGAAGGTGGTGGTTTACCAGTCAATAAATTTGATCCAGTTTGGGCTAGAATCGAAACTCGATATCATGAATTGGTTAAAGAGGAGCGAGCAAAAATGGCAAAAAGCGTTCGTGCCAATGAAGAGGAAGTTTATGTGTTTTCCGATAGGGCAGTTGAAGAAGATAAAATAACTTTACAGGTAGGCCCGGTGTATAGATATAGATTAATTGCACAACCGTTAATGGAATGGCATTCCCGTGAATTACAGAAAACATCTTCCGCGGACAAAGCAAGAAACCTTTTGACGCGTGTCACAAAAGCGATGCCAAAAAAACATCCATTGAGGGATATATTTATCAAAAACCAGATGTTTATGGAAATTTTGCATGTTTTAAAAGCGGATTTAACCGCAGATGAACTGCAAAAATCCGGTATTGAATTATCCGTTAAGGAAATGGATTTAAATACCATTTTATCAAATTATCCCAAATCCGTTGAAATTTCATTTTTGAAAAATTATACCTTAATTACCCTTGAAGGTCTTGTGGAAAATATATCAAATCTTCCGGAAGAAACCGCAAAAAAAATTATTTTGATGATTGAGGAATATATGGACCAATATTTAAGCATCGCCGAATCTCAAAAAATGAAACGGGTGCTTTTTGCTATTGAAAGGAAAGTTTTGTGGTCTAAACTTAAAGAACAAAGGTTATCCGAGCCGAAAGTATTTGATGATTATCTCGAAAGAATAATTAAATTTTATCCGGATCCTTCTTATGAAAGAGATCATCTACTGGAAACAATTGGTCTTGGCTTGGCATTAAGTACCGATGAAATAAACAAAATCTGGAATCTTAAATATGAACAGCAAGTTCGTTGGCCGGAGCAAAAAGAATCCGCCGCAATAAGAACACAATTTGAAGTTTTGGAGAAACTAAGAGCTTATATGTCTATGTTGGGAGAGCTTGAAAAGTCTTCGTATTTGATATGGTTTATGGGAGGTGAAATGCCAATCGCAGAAGAATTTTCCGTTGAGAAAACCGGAATTTCACTACAAAACAGAAAAGACCTGTTTTGGCAGCTAAATTCTATCGAAAGAAGAATTTTGTTATATGATTTGTTGATCGGATCAGACGGGCTTTTTCTGGAAACCGGTTCGGTTGATAGCGATTATGAGCATTCTCCTGAAAAATATAAAAAGCAACCACTGGATAGAGTAAAATATATCGCCAAATCGATTATCGAAACAATTTTTGACGGTAAACTTATAGACGACACTTTACCTGAAAAACACAAGACCAATGTAAATGGCATGAAATTGATTAAAGATATATTCGTCCTGATGTTTGAAAAACAACCATCCGCAACACGAAGAGCGGAATTGCTAATAAGCCTTGTGGAGGGAATGGCTGCTTCAGAGAAGAAAGGAGAAGAGCTTGAAATTGGGCAATTGATTAAAATTTTGTTTAAAAGAGCCGGAGTAATCGTTCAAAAAATCGGCCAGGTACTTTCCGAACAACCGGAACTTCTTCCTGAGCCGATTAAAAAAGCTTTGGCTGAATTAAAAGAAGACCGGGCAAGTCCGTTTTCAAAACGGGCGGATCAAATATATCTGCAGGCTACAGGATGGATTCAGAATGATAAAGCATACTTATCCGGTATTGGCGAACCTGTGAGTAGTGCGTCAATAAAACAAGTGCGTGAAGGTTTTATTGGAAATGTTGATGAAAAAGTAGCGATTAAGGTTAAGAAGCCTTCAATAAATAAAGATTATACTGAGGATTGTGAGGTTGCTGCGCAAATCTTGGATGCTTTAAAAAATGAATATGATATTCCGGGGTTTTTGCTGGAGGAGGCTAAACGACTTGTAATCGAGGAGCTTTCTTTTGAAAACGAGGTTGAAAATTGTTTTGCTTTATCAAAATCTTTAACAGAAAGGCATGCGGGAATTTTCATACAACAAAACGAAGGGGAAATATTCCTTCCGATTACAATTCCTAAATTATTTTCTAATCCTGTATCTTCAGAAAGAGAATGCGCAAAAAAAGGTTTGATTGTTGAGGAATTCGTGAGTGGACTTTCTCTAAAAGATTTGATGGATTACAAAGAACATAAAACCAAAAATTTAAGAAAAAAAATTATAAAGCATTATTCGGCTGAAAGAATTTCTGAAATTGATCAATTTGTAGATACCTTGGACTTGGATACTTTGAAAGCCGAGATAGCTTTAGAAATGATAACTCAGATGATTCGCGGAGGAGTGTTTCATTCGGATTTACATACCGGAAATATTTTTCTTGATTTTGGGAAAACAGCAAAGAGTCCGCGTTTAATACTGCTGGATTTGGGAAGTTGTGGATATTCAAAGTCTTCCGCAATGTCACTAGATTCTCAGAAAAATAATATAGAACAATTTGATTTAAGTGATGATTATAGAGATTTTTTAAGTTCACTTTTTGCTTTAAAAATGCGAACCGAAAAAATTGCAGAAATTGTCAATAAATATACCGGATTGTCTTGGGATTCAGAAAAAGTGGATTCATTTTTTAATGAAAAAATGGAAACCGGAGATAAAGTCAAAGAGTTATTTAATGCAATTTTAAAGGAAGCAGGAGGCGAGCTTGACCAGAGATTTAGAATGTTTTTAAAAGCATTGGCAACTTCCGCCGACCACCTTGATAATTTGAAAGATAAAGTAAACGATGAGTTTTCACGCATGGCCGACTTTGAGGATGAAGAATCAGCTAACAAAACATTTTTTATGCGATTAATTAATGAAAACTTACTTAATCCTGAATTGTTAATTTAGTGGAAATATCTTTGTGAATGGTAAAAACTTTGGGTTAGTAAAGGAAGTTGGTTCTAAATAAATATGATTCATAGAAATACGTGAGCGTCTTTGTTGGTTTAAATTAATTATGCGAAGAGATGTATTAGCGCTGAAACGGAGCCGATTCCTCCCATAATCAGGCCAACGGAGACGATCGTTCCTATTGCGATAAAGGTGAGTGAGCTCCAGGCTTCCATGCCGAAAACGAAGGCGATTAGCGCACCAGTCATTGCGCCGGATCCGGGGATGGGGATTCCAACAAATAGCATAAGGAAGAGCGGGCCGTATTTTTTTACTTTGCTGTCGTGGTCTTTTCGGGTTTTTTCAAAGAGTTTTGTGAAAAAGGCATCAAGGAATTTTGATTTTTTTCTTAAGTAATTTGTGATTGGGCCGAGGAGAAAGAGGTTTAAAACGCCCGGGATGAGCATGCCCGCGACGGCGAAAAAGTAGATTGTGAGCTTGGAAAGGCCCATTTGGAAGCCGAGGGGCACGGCGGCTTTGATGTCGACAAAGGGAATCATCGCAGTGAAAAAAACCACTAATTCTTTGGAGAGATTTTCCATCATTGGGAATAATTACAGTGTGGATTATAGAGGAAAAAGATGGGGGTGGGGAAGGAGAAAGTTTTTAATCGCACAACATGTCGCAGCCCATTCGAATGGCGTTTTTTTCGGCTTTGTTTACGCAAATGTATTTGCAATCACAAGAGTCGTAAACCGCGGCTTGTCCCGGTGGGCAAATGATGCCTTTTAAAAGGTCGGTTTTGAAAAAAATTACCGTGATTGCTACGATGATAAGTGTGGAGAGGAGAATTAGTGTGCGGGTTTTGTTTTGCATGAGGGGTTTGTTGAAAATTTAATTTTAAGAAAAGGCTTTAGAAAAAGTAATTGCGAAGATAAACCAACCGGAGACAAGAATGAGTAAAATTATTAGAAAGATCAGGCGAGGGTTTGTGCGTACTTTTGGGTGTGTGAAGGTTTTTTCGAGTAGTGTCCCGAATAGATATAGAAAAGTGGTGTTTAGAAGGAAAATTGTTGAAAAAAATAAATATGGATTCTTGATAAGATTAAAAGTGTCGAGGAGAAGTACATCGAGTGGTGTGGCTATACCTAGAGCAATAATTGATATAATCATCGGCAAATATTTTCCAATTTCGGAGCGGTCGAATGAATAAATTGCCAAAAATGTAGCGAAGAAAGGAATATAAATTAAAACAAGTTTTAGTCCTAGTTTTGATTTGAGGAAGGATTTTGTTTGCATAAAAATTGTGGATGGGAGTTTTTGGAGAACGGTTTAAGGATATCATAGGGAGGGCGTTGTGTGGAGAGGTTTTTTTGTGGGTGGCGATTGGAAGTTTATTGATTTGAACTTACACCGGTATGGTGTCTTTTTGTTTTAGTGGTGGGCCTTGTGTGTTGCTACATGTCCTTCTCGGAGTGACAAGTATTTACCCCCATGCAACCTGGGTCGTCGCAGTCGAATTTGCAATCCTTGTCATTGTCGAGTCCATCGGAGCAACTCCTGTCTGTTCCCTCGAGGCAGATGTATTCGTTTTGGCAGGAATCGTCGAGGCAATCGTACTTGCCGTCTTTGTCGTTGTCGATGCCATCGGAGCAACTCCTGTTTGTTCCCTCGAGGCAGATGTATACGTTGAAGTAGGAATCATCGAGGCAATCGTACTTGCCGTCTTTGTCGTTGTCGATGCCATCGGAGCAGCTCCTGTTTGTTCCCTCGAGGCAGATGTATACGTTGAAGCAGGAATCATCGAGGCAATCGTACTTGCCGTCTTTGTCGTTGTCGATGCCATCGGAGCAGCTGTATGGACCTACTTCGAATTCCTTCTTGGTGTCTGTGTCCGGTGCCTGGTCCAACTGTTTTGGCTTCTTGGAAGTCGAGCAGATGGAGTTTTCGGCACAGTCCGGATCTTCGCAGTCCGGTTGGCCGTCCAGGTCGTTGTCGATGCCGTCGTCGCAGTTCTTGTCTTTGTATTCGAGGCAGAGGGGCGAGATCAAGCAGTCGATGTCGTGGCAGTCGAGTTGACTGTCTTTGTCGTTGTCGATGCTGTCGTCGCAGATCTTCTCTACGTAGGGGTTGTTGAACTGAATCTTTTTCGGTGTCTTTGCGGTGTCTTCCTCCTTCTCCGAAAGCTCAGGTTGTTCGAGCTCCTTGACTTCGCAAGAAGCAAGAACTTGGGTTATCAGGGACAGAGCGATGGTGGCTACGAGCGAGGTCTTCATCTTTTCGTCCTTGTGGCCTTAGCCACCGAATAAACCAGTAAATACTGGTTTGGTTTTAGAGTATCCGCGATATATATAATCGTTTTAAATTGTATACATTGCGGATACCCTAATTATACCGGTGTAAGTTTTAAAAGATCTTTACCTGTAGTCAATAATCAAAAGTTTATAAGCTTTGGTTTTTGACAAAAGTAAGTAGATATTCTACATGAAAACATAAGTAAGTCAATGGGGGGGTAAGGGGTACGTTTTTTTAATTGAATTCGGCAATTGATTGTTTAATACACTGTTTTGTTAAGGCTGTTCATGTTCCGAAATTGGATGAGCTGATCGCGTTTCTGCCTGAAGGGATAAATACTTTGATTGGGGATAAAGGCTATAAATTATCCGGAGGTGAAAGGCTGCGGGTCGGGATTACGCGGGCGATTTGCAAGGATTCGCAGATTATGATCCTTGATGAGGCGACTTCGTCGCTTGATAGTAAAACTTAAAAGCATATTTTTGATAAACTTCTGTCTGATTATAAAGGCAAAAAACTTTTATAATTACCGCACATCGAATTCCAACTCTCTCGAATTGCAATCCTGTGCTTGTTTTTGAAAAAGGAAGGGTTGAAGAGGAGGGAGGATTTAAGGAATTGATCCGGGCGAAAGGATCCAGCTGTGTGAGCTTTATCGGACGCAGGGGAGGAGGTAGAACGAGTCATTTTAATTGTTTTTTAAGCGGTTTTTTTCTTTTAATTCCAGAAAATTTTTATTACTAATAATGCTTCGCCCAAGCTCTTTTTCAGTTTCTTTTCTTGCGTTTCCGGCAACGCCACCTCCACGGGATGCCACTTTTTTGTGTTCCGTCATTTTTGATGGCTTCTCGTTTGATGAAAGTTCGGTGGTGATTTTTTCGCCAAGCATTGTAAAAATTAATTCAAAATCTGTCATGTGATCTCTTAGATTGGATTTTGATTTGTCGGGCAGGTTTTTGAATTCTTTATATTCAGTAGGCGTCATGCCGAAAGTGGCTTTGCTGATTTCGGCCGTGAGAATTGCATGGTCTTTTTGTTGAGTGAGTCCTCGTTTTTTCCATTCATCAGTGAGATTTTGTCTTATTGCTATTCCGCGAAGTCTTTTATCAATCCAATCGCTTGGATAGCCTTTTTCTTCGTAGAGTTTTTTCATCCGTTCTTGTGCGAGCTCGGGGTTTTCGATTTCTTCGATTCGTTCGTATCCGACTTTTGCAAGCCACCTCTTGAAGGGCTCGGCTTTTGGGGAGGGGATGGATTGGATAATGCGAAGGATCCCTTCAGTGTTGGCGCAGAGAGTTTTTCTTTTTTTCCCGGAAAGTGAAGTGATTTCTATCTGGGGACAATTTGTCCCTAGGTAGATACCTAATTCTTTGTCCCTTTTTCTTATTTTTTTCAGATAATCTGTAGGATTTGTACTATCAGTTAAAGCACCAACAACATCCACAACAGAAAAATACCACTGGTTATCGTGCCAAATTTTGCGAATTTGTTTTTGTTCGAAAAGTGCAATTTTGTCGTGTGTTTCTGTCATCGATTTTGTTATATTGTTTTTATTTTAGTTCTGTTTTTCTCTTTAGTCCAACAAGTTCTGTTGTTGGAAAACGAACAACAGAACTTTGCGATGGATAAAAACAGATATTACTTCAAAGCTTCGTAATGAAGAGGCGAACGCTGGCGCGGTAAGTGCAAATAGATACAACTTCAAGGTTTCGTAATGATGAGGCACCCGCTAACGCGGTCGTTTCGAAGAATTGGCGGGTGGTACTACTAAAGGAATTATTGCTTTTGAGGATTACTCGTTTGGCTTCTTCTTGTCTTGAAGGTTTGCGCAAAGAACAATACAAATTTGACGCAAAGCGTCAAATTGCAAAGAGAGAAGGCAACTTCAAAGCTCCGCTTTGAAGTGTTGTTCAAAAAAATTACGCACCAAATGAAAAATCTAACAAGTGTTTTATTTTTTTGTTCTTGATTTTAACCTTTGTAAGACTTAATTTGGGGATAGTTTGAAAGTGTAAAAAAGTTGCTCAGAAAAGAATGGAACATATATCCGTGTTGATAAAAGAAGTTGAACAATGTCTTGATTTGAGGGAAGGAGATAGGGTAGTAGATGCCACTCTCGGACTTGGAGGTCATTCGAAAATCATACTTGAAAAAATAGGAAAATCCGGAATCCTTTACGCATTCGAGCAAGACGACGACAATCTCGCAGAGGCTAAAAAACGCCTTAAAGACTACGAAAAACAAACAGTTTATATACAAGACAATTTCCGAAACTTGAAAATCAGGCTTAAAGAAAACAAAATTCAAGAAGTTGATAAAATTTTTTTTGATTTGGGCATTTGCTCCACTCACGTGGATATTGCTGAAAGAGGCTTTTCTTTCCTTAAAGAAGCGAATCTTGATATGAGGTTTAATCGAAAAAAAGGCATATCCGCCGCGGACGTTGTAAATACTTACGACACCGAAAGGCTTGCGAAGATTTTTCGCGAATACGGAGAGGAAAAATCAGCTTGGAGAATTGCCAATGCCATTGTGGATAGACGAAAAGAAAAGGAGTTTTCATCCACTTTGGAGCTAGCGGAGTTTATAAAAAGCGTTTATCCCAAAGTAAAACTCAAAGTTCATCCCGCTACTAAAATATTTCAGGCGCTAAGAATAGAGGTAAACGATGAGCTCGCCGCACTTAAAGAAGCACTTGAAGGAGCGTTTGAAATGCTTAAAAAAGGCGGAATTATCGCGGTTTTATCCTATCATTCGCTCGAAGATAGAATCGTAAAACGTTTCTTCAAAAATCTGGAAAATCCGCAAGCGAAAGAGTCCGAGCAAGTTTTTAGAACACACGGAGAGCCAATGGTTCAAAAAGTTTTCAATAAGCCGGTAACACCAAGTGAAAGCGAAATTCAAATTAATCCACGAAGTCGAAGCGCAAAGCTTCGCGCTTACATAAAATTATAATCAATGAGACTCGAATTAAACCCTCAAATCAGGTCTGCAAACAAAAGTATTTATGAGAAATACGGTTCTTTTTTGATGGTGTTTGTTTTGGTTCTCAGTGTTGCTATGGTTACGGTTGTTACCTTGATGTATTCAACAAAACAAGTGACAAAGGGCTACACAATCAATTCTCTTGAGAGGGAAAATCAAATTTTGGTTCGTGAAATGGAAGTTTTGGATATGAAGCTCAATGACGAGCGTTCTCTTAAAAGTATAAACGAATCTCCGAAACTTGCGCAAATGATAAATCCGGGCACAATTGTTTATGTGAAAGCCGAAAACTCGATTGCGAGCAGATAATCTTCTTGCGAATTTCATCACAGGTGTTATATATTTTCCACTATGAGCTTTTAAAATATATTATAATTTTGTCCAGAAGATGACGGACTTGAATAACAATGAGGAGCTTATTGAAGAGCTGGTTGTCCTTGTGCAGAGGGGCGACAAAGATGCATTTTCGAAAATTTACGATTTTTTTGCGGATTCGATTTATCGTTATGTGTTTTTTCGTGTAAATAAAGAGGATGCCGATGATTTGATCGAGCAGGTTTTTCTTCGTGTTTGGGAAAATATCGGCAAGTACAAAAAAACAAAAGAGAGCAAATTTTCTTCTTGGGTATTTAGAATTGCGCATAATCTTGTGATTGATTATTACCGAAACAATAAAATCAAGGATGTATCAGAGCTTGATTTAAATATTCCCACGATGGATAGGGAACACAATCCGCTTGCGAAAACCGAGGATCGTCTAAATATTCTTATTCTTCGAAAAGCCTTGAATAAGCTCAAAAAGCATTATCGTGAATTTTTAATTCTTAAATTTATTAATGAACTTTCAAACAAGGAAATTGCCGACCTTCTCGATAAAAGCGAGGGTGGGGTGCGGATTTTGCAGCTTAGAGCCCTGAAGGCTCTAAAGGCCGAACTTGTACGTTTGGGGCTTGATAAGGTGAATTTTTAAGTAACGAAATTCAAATTTTCTCGTTTGATAGAGTGTAAAAGCGAAATATGAAATTAAATGAATTATTTTACAGTGTAAGAAAACAAAGCCTTTCAAATAGCCAAAAAGAAAGGCTAAAAGGCAAAATCTTTGCTTCGATACTAGAGGAAGAGAAGGTGTCCGTTTTCGCTTTTTCGCAAGCTCGTGCTCTAAAGCTTGAGGCAAATAGAAGGGCGATGATAAAAGAGAAGATCTTTGAAAGGATGGAAAGCCAATTCAACTTTTTCCGTGTATTTTCTTTTTCAGGTTTTCTAAAAAGGGCGGTATCGGTTTCAACGGCTTTTGCGCTTGTATTCCTTGGATTTGGAGGAATTATTTCCGATGAATCGCTTGTTTTCGCTGAGGAATTTACGAAAATCGAGTCTGTAAGCGGAAATGCTGTTGTTCTTCGAGGCGATTTTAAGCTTCGAGCCTATTCGGGAATGGAGCTAAAAAGAAAGGATAGAGTGCTTACCAAAGATGATAGTGAGGTTGTGATTTCTTTTGTTGATGATAGCGTAAGCAGGCTTAAAAGCGGTACCGAGTTTAAAATAAACGAACTTGCAGTTTTCGACGAATCAAATCTTCGCACTTATGTGGAAGTGGAGGTGGTTTCCGGAATGGCTTGGAATAAGGTGGTGAATCTTGTGAGCGAGTCGTCTTCTTTTGTGGTGAAGGCTGATGATGTTTACGCTAAGGCTAAAAAAGCCGCTTTTAATATCGAGGTGGGTGATGATAGAGCCGAGTTTTCCGTTTTTAAAAACAATATTGAGATACACACTCCAAATTCGGGCGAGAAAATCGCAAGTGTGATGACCGGCCAAAAAGCCGTAGTGAATAAGCAAAATAAAGTGATGGAGGTGAAAAAAATCGAAAAGGAAAAGAAAAACGATGATTGGATCGTTTCAAATTTGAAAGAAGACGAAACTTATCTTGTGAAAATGCAGGAAAAAAGCCTTTTGGAAAAGCAAGAAGTTGTTGCTTCAAATGTTGAACAACTTGCTTTCTCCGATGTTGAAACCGAAACTTCCGTATTTCAAATGGCGGAAAAGGATTTTATGGATGCACAATTAAAGCTTCTTGATCCAAGCTTGACCGAGGAAGAAAAAGCCTTGTATCAAGAAAAAATTTCGAGTTTTTCGGATAGTTTCAAAAACTATAAAGACTTTATTTCCAAAGTTGCGCAGAGGGATGAGAAATATGCTAATTCTCTAAGTATCGCGCTTGATGATTCATTGATTGAATTCAAAAAGAGTCTTGATTTGGTGCTTCCGGATTCGCCGATTTATCTTGCTAAAGAAGAGCTTAAAGAAATCGGTTATCTTGATTTGGACGAAGATTTGCCCATTGCGATGCAGAAAATTACCGATGTAAAGGACAGTTTGGTGGAGGCGGAAGAGCTTGCTAAAAAGGGAAATATTGAGGCTGCAACAGAGATTGTGGAAGGTAGTGGTGAAGCCCTTCAGGAGGCTAAGGAGCTTATCGAAAAATCTCCAGCAACCGATTCTTTGGCAATGGAAGTCCTTGAAACCGAGGTGATGGTAAATAATTTGCAGGAAAATGTTATTCCCGAGGCCGGTGAAGTGTTTGCCTTGATGGAAGAAGGGGAATATGGCTCCACGGTGATGGGTGACAAACCGATTGATCCGCTTCTTGATCTTCGAGAATAGTTTTTATTTTTGGCATTTTACATAGGCATAATCGTGAAGGTTTTTTGAATTGTGCCGTCGTGTGTTGATTATTTCGGGTAGACGATATTGAGTATTGGGCTTGTAATCAAGCATTTGTCTTGATTGATAATGTCTTCGCATTATCAAAAAATTTTTTTTAATTATTTTGTGGAATTTTTAGTGAATAAAAAAAATGTACGGCGAAAATGGCTGTAGATTAAACTTGTTTTGTATTGTTACAGAAGGTTGATGAGTCCGAGAATTGTGCCGAAAACCGTGAAAATTCCTCCGACTATCCAAAATCTCATTACCACTTTTGATTCTTCCCAGCCTTTCTTTTCGAAATGATGATGAATAGGTGCTATCAAAAACACTTTTCTTTTGAAGAGTTTCTTCGAAGTTATTTGAATGATTACAGAAAGAGCTTCTACTACAAATATAAAGCCTATTATAGGAAGAACGAGTGTTTGTTGCGTGAGCATGGCAATCACTCCAAGCGTTGCGCCCAGGGCCAGAGCTCCCGTATCTCCCATGAAAAACTTTGCCGGCGGTATGTTGAACCATAAAAATGCGAGGGTTGCACCGCTAACAATGGCGCAAAATGCGGAGAGTAAATAAAGCCCCTGCGCATAGGCGAGAATGGCGATCGAAATGTATGCCATGATTATTAAGCCTGATGCAAGCCCGTCGAGTCCATCCGTGAAGTTTACTGCGTTTGCGGTGGCGATTATTACTATCATGAAAATCGGAATATAAAGCCAGCCTACAAATAGCGCTTCAATGCCCGGTATTGGCATTGCGAGCGATGAAAATCCCAGTTTGAAATAAAACCAAGCTCCACCGAGAAAGCTTAAGAGAAGCAGTGAAAGCATTTTTGCCTTTGCGTTTAAGCCTTTTGTTTTACCCAGGCTTAAGATGTTTATATAATCGTCAATTGCTCCGAGAATTCCAAAGGAAACAAGTGTAAAAATCGCCAAATATGTTTCTTTTCGGTTGATTAGTGAACGATCGATTATGCCCATTACAGCGGCTAATTTTGAAAGAATCAAAACCACTAGAACCGTTATCCAAATCAAAAGGCCTCCCATTGTGGGGGTGCCGGCTTTTTTTGCATGCATTTCAGAAAAAAACTCGGATTTTTCGCCTGTGAGAGCCAATTCGCGAATTTTTTTGCCCATCTTATATTTCTTAAGAAGGAAAATAAATTTTGGGGCGATTATTATCGCTATGATAAAAGCCAAAGTGCCGGAACCGGCTATTAAAGAAATCTTTTCAATGGTGTTTTGAAGGCTTTCTTGCATTTTATTGTTTTAGAAAATATGCTCGATTTGTCCAATCAATGAGGATTTTACTATCTTTGAATCGGTTTGTGCTAGCTAAAACCACGGAAAGAATAAGTTTTTTGTTCGGAAGTTCCGTTATAGCACTGAAACACTCTCCAGCCATTGGGGTTGTGCCGGTTTTAAGGCCCAATACCGTGAGGTAGCTATCCAGAAGGTCGTTTGTGCTGATTAGTCGGTGGCGGATTTTGCCGTTTTCGTTTTCCACCGTGATTTCTTTTGTTTTTACAGCCTCTTTCAGAAAATCGTTTTCATAAGCTTTCATTGCAAGTTTTGCAATGTCCATGGCGCTAGAATAGTGATCAGCTTGATCTATTCCGGTTGGGTTTTGAAATTTCGTGTTGTAAAGTGCGAGATCGTTTGCCGCGCGATTCATTTTATCAACAAACTCGGAAACCGAGCCCGCGTTGTATTCCGCCAGGGCTATTGAGGCATCGTTCCCGGATGTAATAAGTGATCCAAGAACAAGATTTTTGAGGCTAATCTTTTCTCCGGTATATACTCCCATACTGGAACCTTGTTCGTTTGCGGCATTTGCACTAACCGTGACAATATCGTCAAGATTGTTTTCGTTTAAAACGATATAATTTGTCATTAATTTAGTAAGCGAAGCGATAGGCATTTTTTCGTTAGAATTCTGTTCGAAAAGAACCGTTCCGGAATCAAGATCCAGAACAACCGCGCTTTTTGCCGTAATAATCGGGCCTATCATTGTTTCGTCTTTCACGAATTCTTCACTTGTGTTCGTGAAATTCATTATATTTTCGGCTTGTTTTAATAGCGTTGATTCGCCCGAAGCGTTTAAACCGAAGATGATTGATAGGATTGTTTCGATCATATTAGTCCGGGGTTGTGTTGCTATCTATTATTTCTCCGGCGGGCGGAGTGTAGAGGATAAGATAATAGTACGGATCCTCAAGATAATTTTCGGAGGACACATAATCCTCGCCGAGCTCTAAAATAAGATCCGTTTCAAGCATATACTGCTCATATTCTTCGGGAATTTGTGTGGTTTCTTTTCCCGGGATAATGGTTTGAAGGAAGTCTAAGGCTTTTGGTCTGGAATCGATTTTTTCGCCTTTTTCATTGAGTTTTTCTTTGTAGTAATAAGTAGTTTCGAGGACTTTTTGGTCCTTTCCGTTTCCAAAACGATTGATATCAAAGCAATATCTGGTGAGAACCTGCTTTGTTTCGCCTGCGATTCCCGGAGTCGCTGTACCGTTTAAAAGATGAATTTTAATGTTTTCGTTTGATTTTGCGTAATTGAAAAGCAAATTGAAGAAGTGGTGCAGATACTCGTTTCCTCCGGCAGGAAGTAAAACGAATGCATTGTTGTATTCAACGCGTGGAGGGGTGTAGAGCAGTCCTCCGCAGAAGTTCGGGTCATCGTGGAGCAGTTGGTGGGTAATCGCATCATCCGTATAATCTTTGGCAATGCCTCCGAGTGTAAGGATTTCTCCAACTGTGATGTTTGTGAAAATATTTGATTTTAGAGAAGTGAGAATCTCGGAAATTTTTTCGCTTGAAAATAATACATCCGTAGACATAGCCTTTTCTTTGATTGCGTAAATAATTTGTTGTTGTCTGAACGAACGATCGAAATCGGAGGTGGTTTTTCTGGAACGAGCGTATTTTAGCGCTGTTTCACCATCCAGCTCTTGAAGACCTTTTTTAATGCTGAATGTTTCGTAAAAGTAAGTGCCGTCTTTCGGGTAGTAGGGGTCGTAAATATCGTTTTGCACTTCCAATTCGATGCCTCCGAGAATATCCACTATTTCCTTGAATCCCTTGAAATCCACAAGAACATAATAATGAATATCGGTATCAATAAGCTCTTCCACTTTAGTTTTGAAAAAATCGAGGCCCGCGTTTTCATCGTCGAAATGTTTTTTCGCGTAGTAGTACATCTCGTTTATTT
>CAYODN010000002.1:19432-27020 GCA_964402735.1 uncultured Candidatus Peribacteria bacterium
TCCCACTGTTGAATCCTTGATATAGATGTCTCTTGGAATCGATACCATCGAAACATGGTGATTTTTTTGATCGAGACTTGCGATCATTATCGTATCTGTGAGGTCGCCGCCGTCGTGGTTTTTACCGCCGATTCCGAGAATTAAAAAATTCGTATGGCCATCCGTGTCCTGCATAAGCTTTGTTCCCGCCACTTTTAGAAGAATGGAATAATCGATAGCAGTAAGCGTTTTGTAAATGCCCACTGCAAGAACAAGCACAAGTAAAACGAGTGCTAAAGCAATGAGATTTATTGTGAGTTTTGGGATTTTGTTCGGTTCTGTGCTTGATCCGTTTGCTCTTTGGCCGGTTGTTGGCGACTTAATTGTATTTGAAATTTTCGTCGAGCTTATTTTTCTGGTTTTGAAATTCATGTTTGTTTTGTCCGAAATTACTTTTTCAGTTTAGAAAATTTTCAGGAATATTTAAAGGTAATTTAATGTTTTTGTTGTATTTTTTTAATTATGAAAAGAAGTGAAAAATTCGTATATTTTTTGGCGGTGTTTTGTATTGGAGTACTTTTTGCCATTCTCTTTGAACGAAAGGAGTATTTGGGGCTTTTATATTTGTGTATGTTTTCGTGTTTTTACTTTTTTGTTTTTTTGAAAAAAATTTCTTTTTCAAACTTTTTGCTTTTTACGCTGGCCTTTTTGCTCGGTGTTTTTCGTCTTTATGTAAACATTTCCGATGAAAACGTTTTTTTGTTTTTCGGGGAGAATTCCATTATTTCCGGGCGCGTTTGCGCAGAACCCGATTTCCGCGAAAACAAAATCAAATATGTTCTTTGTGATGTTGCGGCCCAGAGTGCGAATTATTCGGGCAAACTCGATGGAAGGCTTCTTTTAAACGGTCCTGTGTTTCCGGAATTTTCATATGGTGAGATTATTTCTTTTGAAGGAGTTATTGATAAGCCTTTCTCTTCCTATGAATTCAGTTATGAAGACTATTTGTACCGCTTTGATGTATTTTATTTTGTAAGTAGTCCGAAAAACATAAAATCCATGGGGAGGGGGCGCGGTTTTGATACTTTATTCAATCTTGTCTTTAAACTTAAAAAACTGCTTCTTTCACAAATTTCATTGGTATACGGCGAGCCGCATGCTTCTTTGGTTTCCGGAATTCTTCTTGGGTCGAGGAGGGGATTTTCCTCTGAAATTAACGATAATTTTAAAAACGCCGGACTTATGCATATCGTGGCGGTTTCGGGTTTTAATATCGCTATTTTGATTGTGTTTGTTTTTGCCGCATTTTCTTTTTTGAAAAGGGGAAAACGTATCGTGTTGTCGATTTTTGTGGTTGTGCTTTTTGTGTTTTTAAGTGGACTCTCCGCCAGTGCGATTCGCGCGGGAGTTATGGGCACGATTTCTCTTATCGCTCTTAATTTCGGGAAAACATATCATGCGAAGATTTCGCTTTTTTTGTCGGCGTTTTTGATGATTTTATTTTCTCCGAAAATAATTTTTTACGATGTGGGTTTCGATCTTTCTTTTTTGGCTACGATGGGGCTTATTTATCTCGGAAGTCCCGTTTCGAAAATGTTTTCGTTTTTGCCGGAAAGGTTTGAAGTTCGGTCTTCGATTTCACTTACGGTGTCCGCTACTTTGTGCGTTTTTCCGATTATGATTTTTTCTTTCGGGTCTTTAAGCGTGCTTTCTCCGATATCAAATCTTCTTGTTCTTCCATTTATTCCCGTGTTTATGGCTTTGTCTTTTGTGTCGGTTTGCGTTTCTTTTTTTTCCAATATTCTTTCGCTTATTTTCGCTTTTTTCGCATATTTAATATCCAATTATGTGTTTTTTGTTTCCGAAATTTTCGGCAACATCGATTTTTCGCTTATTAATCTTGAAAGGATTCCTTCTTTTTTTGTTTTTGTTTATGTGTGCGCGCTTGTGTATGAAATGAAAAAGAATTCTGAAAGTGGAGTTTTATGAAATGCCGATTTCTCTTGAAAGACGCGCTTCAATAATGGCTTTGAGATCTATTTTTTGAGGTGAACTTTCCGGGTGAAGATCCGAAATCATTCTTTGAGAAAGTGTATGGGAAACTTTTTCCACTTTGCTTTTTTCCGTATCCATAGCGGTTTTTGCCGAGATCAACTCTCCCTGCGCATTGTAAAAATTTACGCTTGAAGTGCCTTTTCCTTTTTCCGAAACCGCTTTATTTAGATCTTCTTCGTCTTTTGAAAGTTTGAAAATTTCATCTTTGTCCATTGAAGTCGCATCTTTTGAAATTCTTATTTTATTCAGCCTTTTTGCTTTGCCGCCTTCGTTTATTAAATAGTCTTTTTCATTTTCGTAAAAAAGTTTTGTGATTTGTTCATCCGTGTCGGTTTCGTTTCTTTGCAAGTTTTCTTTTTGCGATCTTTTCAAAGCGTCTTTTTCTCCTTTGTGCAATGCTTCATTTTTCATTGCTCCTCGAATGTTTTTCGCCACCAGTCTTTCTTGTTTTATGAGTCTTTTCAAAGCCATTCCTGAAAAAATATCCTCGATCATTCTTGAAATTCGAGCCTTTTCTTTTTTAGCTTTTTCAATTTTTGTGTTTTCTTCCGTTTTCTTTTCTTCTTCCTCTTTCAGTTCGATTTCTTGAATATATGAGAGCACGGTTTTTATGTGAAATTTTATTTTCGGGGTAAGCCCGTTTGCTTTTTTGAAAGCTAAAAGAATCGATAGCGCCTGTTCGGGTTTTTCCATTTTCATCGCGTCAAGTGCCTTATTTATGCATTCTTTTTCGAGAACTTCTTTTTCGTTTACTTCTTTTATTTCGGGCTTTTGGGGCTTTTTTTCGTTTTCGCTTTTTGATTTTTCTTTATTTTCCTCGGTACTCCGTGAAGCGGTTTTTTTATTTGGAGGAAAGAGTATTTCAGCGTTTTTAAGGAAACTTTCTTTTTCTGTAAAGTCCAAATCTTTGAAGTCCGCAAGCTTTTTCGGAAGTTTATCGGGATAGTCCGAAAATATATCCATAAATTTTTGAAGCAGCTTTTCTTCGTGTTCCACAATCGTTTCCCAATCCTTAATTATCTCCATTCGAACGGTAAAATCTTCCTCCGTGTAATATTCCAGATAGAATTTTTTCGAAGCATCGCTCATCTTTTTCACAGGATAGGGAAGCCCTTTTATTTGAGAAGCTTGATCGAAAATATGAACATCAAGGCTTTCTTTTTCAAAAAGTTTTTTTATTTTTTCGAGGTAGGTCGAGATTTCATTTTCATCAAAAGTTTCGAGAACGTTTTTCATGGTAAGGCCTATTCTTTTGTTTGTGATAAGGCTTTTTTCCTTTGCATGCTTTTCAAGTGCGCTTATTAGTTTTTTTATTTTTTCCAAAAAATCCAGCTTTTGTTCCAATCGAAGGTTTTGCCATTTTTTGTTTTTTGAAAAATTAGCATCGTATTTGTTGCATAAATCCGTGTATTTTTGCTCGGTTTCTTTTCGTTGTTTTATCATTAATTCAATTTCCGTTTTGCATAGAATTCCTTTTTCGTCGGGAAGGTTTAATGCATCATGAAATTCTCTTTCGGTAAAAAGTGATTTGTTTTCGGTTAGAAGGTCTTTGATTTTCTCCGTTTGTTCTTTTTGTTCCTGCGTTTTTCCATCCAAGGAACTAGTGACGCGAAAGTTGATTGTAGCCCGAAGAGGATCGGTATACACCGACCCTTCTTGGCTTTTTATATCCTCAATTTGTTTTGCCGCAGTTATTTCAATTTCCGGCATTCCAATTTCCATCGCGCTCATATTGTAGCTTTAGAGTGTGCAGACCGTGAATCCGCATGAATTACAGAGTAAGCAGCCTTCTCCCACTTGAATTGTGGATCCGCATTCGGGACATTTTTTCGATTTGATTATGTCTTTTTTGTTGAAGGACTGATGTTCGCGTTCTTCTTTGATTGGTGGAAGAGCCACTTCTTCGAAATTTTCTTTCTTCTCAGATTTTTCTTCTTTTTTCTCCTCTTTCTTTTCAACTTTTTGAAGGTTTAGTACTTGTTCTTGTCTTGAGCCGTCTCTGTAAACCGTAACGCCTTTGAGACCCATTTCCCATGCAAGTACATATCCTTGTTTTACGTCTTCTCTGGTTGCGCTGTTTGGGAAGTTGATCGTTTTTGAAATCGAGTTGTCCACGTGTTTTTGGAAAGAGGCCTGCATTTTTATGTGATCTTCAGCTGAAATATCCATGGCGGTTACAAAGACTTTTCGTGTTTCTTCGGGAATTTTTTCGATTGATTGTACGGATCCGGTTTTTTGAATTTCTCTTAAAATTTCATCATTGTACAGGTCGAGTTTTTTAAGTTCTTCTTCAAGGTATGGGTTTAAATATGTGAGTTGTTGGCCACCCATTACTTCTTTGTAATAGGCGAGTGCGAATACCGGTTCGATTCCGGAAGAACATTCGTAGGCCATTGAGATTGATCCTGTGGGTGCTACGGTTGTTAGTGCTGCGTTTCTCATCTTTCTGTTTTGGCCATCCTCCGCGTAAATTGAAAGCTTCCAGTTTGGGAAAAGTCCTTTTTCCTCAGCCAGTTTTTCCGAATATGCGTGTGCTTCGTCCGTGATCGTTTTTTGAACGAGTTCCGCTATTTCTCTTCCTTTTTCCGAGTTGTAGGGGACTCTCATTTGATAGAGCATATCGGCAAATCCCATTACTCCAAGACCAACTCTTCGATTATTTTTCGATGTTCTGTTTACTTTTTCGCTTGGATAATCCGAAAGATCGATTACATTATCAAGCATTCTCGCTCCAATTCTTGTGACGTGTTTGAGTCTTTCAAAATCGATTTCGCCGTTTTTGACGAATTTTGCAAGATTTATAGATCCGAGATTGCAAACATCTCCATCGTGAAGCCATTGTTCTCCGCAGGGGTTTGTGGCTTCGAGGCGTCCGAGTTTCGGTACGGGGTTTGATTTGTTTGCGGCATCGGGGAAAAGTACGCCCGGTTCTCCGTTTCTCCAAGCGCTTTCTATGATTTTATCCATTAATTCTTCGGCTGTGATTGTTTCTTCTTCGGCTTTTACAAAAGCTCCTCTGTTGTTTCTGAAAATTCTTCTGGGTTTCATTTTTTCGCCTCTCCATTCACAAAGCCACGGTTCTTTCGATTTACTTTCAACTTGTTTCATAAATTCGTCCGTGAGTGCGACGGAGATATTGAAATTTTCGAGTTCTCCTTCTTCCCATTTCGATTCGATAAACTCGAGGATATCCGGATGATCAACTCTCATTACTCCCATATTCGCGCCGTGTCTGTTTTGTTGTTTTATTACTCCGAAAGCTTTGTTGAAGGCGTGAAGGAACGAAACCGGGCCCGAGGCAACTCCTTGAGTGATTTTAGCTCGAGTGCCGGCCGGACGGAGAAGATGCCAAGGGAAACCGAGGCCTGATCCCGCTTGTTGAAGTAGAGCTGCGTCTTTTAACGTTTGGAAAATTCCGTCCATGGAGTCTTCGAAATGAAGAACTATGCAATTTGCAACTAGTCTTGTCTTTCCTCCGGCGTTTGTGAGGGTGCGTCCGGCCGGTGTGAATTCGAAATTATTTAAAACATCTCTGAATTTTTCTCTCCATTCTTCAATTTGTTTTTCACCGGCTCCAAATTGGCTTTCCGCTTTAGCAAGCGCAAGAGCTACTCTATCAAACATTTCTTCGGGATTTTCGCAGACTTCTCCTTTTTCGTTTCTTTGAAGATATCTTCCGGCGATTACTCTAAGAGCGTTTGAACTTATGTTTAGTTTTGTTGTTTTTCCGTTGAGTAGGTTTTGATGTTCGGATCTGATGTTTTTTCTGTTTTCTCGATATAGAATGTAGGCTTTCGCGGTTTTTACATGGCCTCCCTCCATAAGGATTTTTTCGATGAGGTCTTGTATTTGCTCTACGGAAGGATATTTATCGTCGTCTTTGAAAAACACTTCAAGAACCGCACAAACTTGATTTGAAATTTGTTGCGGAATTTTCGGGTTTTGGCCTCCGGTTGCTTCGTAGGCTTTTTTAATTGCGTTTGTGATTTTGTTTTGATCAAAATCTACCGTTTGACCCTGTCTTTTGATGATTTTTGTGATGGGGGACATTGAAAATGGGGTTAGGAATGAGGGGGAAAGCCTTTTTCTTGAGGGGGAAAAGCCTACTATATATTGTGTATCCTTCTTTAGGATGGGTACTATTTGTAGTGGGCAAGAATGATGATATTTATTTATGAGGGGTGAGGCAAGGAAAAAAAAAGAAGTAAACTTGCAATGGTACTTCAAATGTTTTTTGACTTGGCGTATGTTCGATTTTTGTTTGTTTTTAGCGCAAAATCGAGTGTTGTATAAAAATTTTCTCCAGGTGTTTTTTTGTCTTTTGGCTCCGGTAAATGATGGTGCAAAAAGTTTGTTCACAGTGTTTTTTTGTCATTAGTGTTTTTTTGCAGGTGTTATATGAGCTTATTTTTTTTACTTTATTTTCTTTGTTTTTTATTCATTTTCCGCGAACTGCAAATTTTTGAGTAGTCGATGACGTATAAATTTTGTGTACTGATTTTTTACTTTTTCGAGTGTTTTTTCGCCTTTTTGAGAATTTTTAATAAATTTTTAATAATTTGTTAATGTGTTTGTGATATTTTGTTTTTTGATGAATATTTTAATAAATTTTATGAACAAATTTTTCTTTTTCGATTTGGATGGCACCTTAAAACTAAGAAATCAAAATATTCCGGAGTCTTTGATTTCCGGTGTTTCCAGGTTGATTGAAGCACAACATGCTTGCACTATCGTTACGGGTAAATCTTTTCATTGGCTTAAAACTTGTATCGGAGACGACCTACATAAGGTTTTGTCACCGGATGTGTTTATCGGCCTTGAAAACGGGGCTAAGGCAGTGAACTTGAGTGGGAAAATTCTTTATGCGCAGAGGTTTTTGGAAGATGAATTGTCCGCTATTTGTAATTTTTTAGAGGAGAATAAAAAAGGTATTTCGCTTTTGTCCTTTTCTCCGGCGGAGTCTTTGGGAAGGGGAGTTATGTATATTTTCGACGAAAGAATCAAAAACGATGTGGAGAGAAAATATAAGGAGTCCTATGATTTTTTTGATGGAAATATAATTGATTTCATAGATCATTTTATTATGGAAAATCCGGGAATGCTTAATGTAAAAATTTCCGAAATGAATGGGGCGGAAAGAAAACTTTCGGATCTGGAAGTCTCAATTAATGAGGGGTATTTAAATCTTAACCCCAAGGGAATAAATAAAGGTACTTTTGTGAAACGAGTGCTTGAATTTTATGATAAGAACATGAGCGATTCGGTTGTTGTCGGAAATGACGACAATGACTTTCCGATGTTTGCGCTTCCGGTGTATAAAAAGATTTTTGTGAAGAACGAAAGTGATATTTCTTTGCTTCCTTTTTCGGATTTGGTTTTTGCCAAAGATCCGGAGGATTTGGGGAGGGTGATTGGGGAAATGGGAGGCTAGGAAGTTTTTAGAAATTACGAGACAAGGTTTGTTCAAAATAAAAGTGGCTGTAGTGCGTCCTTTGGGACTTATTGCCCTTCGACAAGCTCAGGGCAATGTCGACGCGCGGGCGTCGACAAAATT
>CAYODN010000002.1:27120-29330 GCA_964402735.1 uncultured Candidatus Peribacteria bacterium
TTATTGCCCTTCGACAAGCTCAGGGCAATGTCGACGCGCGGGCGTCGACAAAATTCATTTTGCTTTGCAAAATGAATTGTTGGTAGGGCCAAGGGGGATCGAACCCCTGTTTTCAGGATGAAAACCTGATGTCCTAACCACTAGACGATGGCCCCGGGACATTTAAAATTGTGAGATTAGTATAAGAAAATTTTTGATATTGTCAAAGCAAACTTCAAATTCCGTGAATTAATTTGTGATGAAAATCTTCTCATCGCCTTCATCCATCATGTTTACTTTTTCGCTTGTTTCAAGGTTTTTAAGCGCACTTTCGTCCGTTATTTCCGTTTTAATTTTTTGCAGGGAATCGGAAAGCACTTTTTGTTTTAATTTCTCGTTTTCAAGGCTGTAGCCGTTTTGCGCACCGGTTGAGAGCATTGATAAATATATTGTTCCCAAGGCCAAAATCATCAGTCCCAATGTTACAATCAGTAGCACGCTTGTCTTCCTTTCCAGAGTTTTTAGAGTTTGCTTTTTGTACATATCCTTCTTAAGGGGTTGTGAGTACTTCCATTTGTACATGGATTACGCCTGTTCCCAGCCAGGCAATATCGGAAAAAGCCGCTTCCGTTAGGTCTATAATTCTGCCGGGGCCGTAGGGGCCTCTATCCGTGATTCTTACCTCTATCGATTTTCCGTTTGCAAGATTCGTAACACGTACGATTGAGCCGAAGGGAAGTGATTTATGGGCCGCGGTGTAGTTGTTTAGGTCGAAAATTTCGCCCGATGCCGTGTAGTGGCCTTGAACGGCTTTGCCGTAAAAAGTGGCTTTGCCGAACTCAAATCCGCCTCCTTGTCCCATTAAATGCCTGTAAATCATGCCCGCGATGTCTCCTCTGTTTTGATTGGCGAAGGGGTAAATCTTATTTGAAGGGTAAATTTCCATCATATCTCTTTGATCGGCGTATCTGAGATATTTTGCGTACCAAGCGTTTTCATCCACATCTTCGAAATGATTTTTAAAATTTTCGGGGTACTCTGCGGAATTTTGGCATTCGATGTAGATTTTTAAGGCTTCCACCAGGTTTATTGTTTGTTCCGGCTTGAATGTGCCATCTTCCCATCCTTTAATGATTCCTTTTTCTTTTGCCACCGCAATATATGGTGTAAACCAAGCCTCTTTGGGCGTATCAACAAAAGGTTCCTCCTCTATCTCCAGAGTTTTAAAATCATATTCCTGAAAGTTTTTTGAGGCTTCCATAAATAGTTTTAGGGCTTCGGCTCTGTTTATTTCGTTTTTTGATTTGAAGGTACCGTCTTCATATCCGTTTAAAAGACCGAGGCTTTCAAGATAGCTTATTTCCACAAAATATTTGCTTCCGGAATTTACATCCGAAAAACCGTAAGCAGGCATCGTAGTGAGAAAAAATGTGCAAATTGAAAGAAAAATGGCCGATTTTTTTAAAAATGATTTCATTTGTTTATTTTAATTTGATAACAAGTTGTCTTGTTTCTCCATCGCCTTTCGAATAGGTTTCGATGTCTTCAAAGCCCGCGCCCATACAGTAAAGGTGGATTTTCCTTCTGATATATGGGGACATTGGCGGAAGAGCTTGTTCTCTTCCCGTTTTTCTGGCTATCGAAATTTTTCTTGCGGCTAGTTTTAAGGCGTTGTCTTCTTGTTTTTTTCTGTAATTATCTACATCAACAAGAATGTTGAAATGCTCGCTTTGAGCTTTCTTCCAAGCTAGGATTTTTAGAATGTGTTGAATCGCCTGAATCGTCTCTCCTCGAGAACCGATGAGTTCGCTGGGGTTTTTGCTTTCGATGTTGATATTGTAGTTGTTGTTTTCTTCCTCCGTTATCTCGATTTTTGTGTGAGAAAGCCCTGTTTTGTCGAGAAGATCAATGAGGATGTCTTCAAGTGTTTCTTTGATGTCCATATTTTTAATTTAGATAATATTTATTTTTCAATCACTCTTACGCTTGGTTCTTTTTCCGATTTTTTACCGTTGATATAGAGTTGTTGCAGGATTCCATATCCGGTTGAAACTCCCCAATAAAGTCCTACACCTGCTGGAAGAGTGGCTGTAAATACAGCGATCATCACCGGCATGATGTATTGCATCATGTTGTTTGCAGCTTCGAGTTCGTTTGGTTTTGTATCTTTATTCTTCGGTTTTTTAACTTGAGCGAGTTTGAGTTGAAGGAACTGTAGGCCTCCGATAAGT
>CAYODN010000003.1:0-25758 GCA_964402735.1 uncultured Candidatus Peribacteria bacterium
CCTTCTTTTCCAAAGGAAGTAAAAATTTTTTCGATATATTATTTACGCTGATTGAATTTTTCAAAGGTGCTCGATTATGTTTTTTGAATATTTATTAAAAATAAAAAGCCCAAAGCCAAAAACAAATAAAATCACAAATAGCAAATACACGCTTCCGTAAAAACTGGGAAAATTATGATCGATAATAAGTATTCTGGAATATTGAATTATACCGGTTACCGGATTTATAAATAAAAACTTCCAGTATTCTCTCGGCACTAAAGACAATGGATAAATAATGGGAGAAAGATAAAAACCTGCGGAAAGAAACACCTCCCAAATCAAAGCCATATCACGAAAATGCACTTGCACAATGGAAAGAGCGAGAGAAATTCCAAGGGCAAAAAAATAAATTAAAACAATATAAATCGGAAAAATCAGAATTTCAAAAGCAAAATTTAGCCCCGAAAACAAATAAAAAACAAAGAACACAAGAAGGTTAAGAGCCAAAACCAAAAATGAAGTCGCCGTTGTCGAAATCACCACAAAAACCCTGGGGAAATACACTTTTTTAAGGATTGAGGATTTATTGTGCAAAGAGTTTATTCCGTTTACCGTGGCTTCCGAAAAAAAATTCCAAATAATAATTCCGAGAAGTAGATAAAGTTGGAAATTCGGAACATCCCAACGTATAAATACTGTAAACACTGTATATAAAACAAAAAAAAGGAGAAGTGGTTTAAGTAAGGCCCAGAAAAAGCCAAGCACACTACCGTAATACCTGAGTTTAAAATCGGTTCTGATCATTGTAAAAAGAAGCTCGAAATTCGGTATTTTATCCTTTACAATCATATTGGCATTATCAATAAATATGCACATCGCGATTATAGCAGACGCAGTGGACAATCAAAAAGCCGGAATCCACACCTACACAAAAAATCTCATCGAAGGGATAATTCGTTATGACAAAAAAAACAAATACACCTTCATACACGCACGAAAAAACGAATTTTTTAAAAATCAAAACGAATTCATAATAAAAACAAAAGGATGGATTTATGAATTCTATAGAAAATTCATCCTTATTCCCCGAGAAATAAACCGCCTAAAGCCTGATATCGTAATCGAGCCGGCACATTTCGGTCCCTTCCGAATAAAAAAACCGACAAGAACAATTACCATAATTCACGACCTCACAAACATCATAAAACCCGAGTTTCACACATTTAAAACAAATCTCGTACACAGACTTTTTCTGCCCTTGGCTGTAAAAGAATCCGACTACTTAATTGTTCCCTCAAAAAACACAAAAAAAGACATTCAAAAAATATTCGGAAATAAAAAACTTTTCATTCTCGCCCCCGGAATAAAAAGAATCAAAAAAAACGAAGAAAAGCCCTACATTAAAGGCGAATACATTTTAAACATAGGAACAATAGAACCAAGAAAAAATCTCGAAACCCTTATAGATGCTTTTCTGGAGCTTAAAAAAGAAAAAAACATTTCGGAAAAACTCGTAATCGCCGGAAAGCCCGGCTGGAAAAACAAAAACTTAATTAAAAAATTAAATCACAAAGATATTCTATGGCTTAAATTCGTAGACGAAGAAAAAAAAACGAATTTAATAAACAATGCGAAAATTTTCGCTTATCCTTCGCACTATGAGGGCTTTGGAATTCCACCGATGGAAGCGTTATCTGCGGGAATTCCACTAATTTGTTCAAAGGGCGGAAGCTTAAAAGAAATATTCTCAAAAATTGCATTTATGCACGACCCGAAAGATAAAAACACCCTCAAAAAATTCATTTTGCAAACAATTGAAAACCCCGGAATTAAAGAAAAATTCAAAAAAGAAGGCCCCATTTTTTCGAAAAATTTTGAAATAAAAAAACAATTCGAAAACTTTCAAAAAATCCTCTCACTTATTCAAAAAGAAGACGCACATCTTCGTTAAACTTTTCAACGGAAAAATCCGAAAGCCCATTTAAAGTATTTTTCCGATAATATTCGTAATTATCAATAATTTTCAAAACGTTCTTGGCCAACTCCTCCACATTTTTTTTCTCACAAAGTTCAGAGTTTATTCCTTTTTGAAGCATCCCTTGATAAGCGGGCAGATTATAAGCGCAAACGGGAGTTCCGCTTGCCAAAGCCTCCAGAACAACAATTCCCTGCCCTTCGACAACAGAAGGATGCACCAAAATTTTCGCCCGAGAAAAAAGATATTTAAGCTCAATATCCGGAATTGTGTTTAAAATTTCAAAATTCGAAACATTAAGTTTTTTGGCATATTCAATCATTTCATCTCTCACCATTCTAAAATCCCTGGTGGCAACAAATTTAGCTGAAATATCAGGATATTTTTCGCGAATTTCACTTAGCACATAAATCAGATCTTTCGGCCTTTTATAAGCAACAAATCTACCAACAAACAAAAGAAAATTTTCTTTTTGCCCGGAAAAATATTTTGAAAAATCGATGGAATTTCGAAGTAAATATATTTTTTTACCCGCTTTTTTAAAACGTTTCAAAAACTTTTGTTTGGTACTACCCGAAACCACCAGGATAAAATCGGCGAAAATTCTATCGAATAAAAGCTGCAAAGCCTCAACAAAAATTCCGACAAGACCTTTAAAAAAACCGAATTGCTTAAACCAAAAATAAAAATCATCCAAATAAATATCATGCAAAATCGAAAAAGTTTTCTTTTTTCTTAATAAAGGCAGAAGCAAATGCGGCAAAAACTGATTTAGAACTATGGTTTCATAGTTTTTAGATTCAGCTAATGCCAATTTAAGATACTTAAAAAGCCTGAAAGAAGATCTCGAGGAAGAAAATTTTCGTAAATAAGTAACGCCATCGATAATCTCAAAATCCACCTGTTCGGAAAATTCTTTCAAAGCGAAAACTACAGGACTTCGTCCATTTTTTATCAAAGACAAAGCTAAATTATGAACAAAACTCGCTCCCCCACCTCTTGAAATAAGATTTCCACTCGAATCCGAAAAAACCGAAGATTCTGAAATAATAAGTGCTTTTTTCACAAAATCCTTTAAAAACATCAAAAATATAGATTTAAAGCCCAAAAAAGTCCACAAAAAGCCATAAACCCATTGAAAAAAGCGCCCAAAAAGGGTAAAATATATAGATAAATTTATCTATGGCTGAAAATCAAAACCAAAACACAGCACAAAACATGGCACCTGTAAGCCAACAAACTCCGGCACAAACTCCGGCTATACCCGAAGCGACACCTCGGATTGTTAATAGCACCCCGATCACTTCGGAAAACCAGCAAACATCGACCATTTCCCCTGCCGAAAATAAGCCCACAGAGCTGGAAAATTCAGCTACTCAAACTAATCAAAACGCCACAACAACGACTGTTCAAACCAATCAAACAACAACTCCGGTACAAAATCCGGCTACAGAAACTCAAACAAACCAAGCACCAACACAAAATCCCGCTTCCGCCCCCACAATCAATCAAGTCCCAATTCAAACACCTACAATTCCGACAACGCCTGTTCAAGCTCAATTGGCTCAAATGCCTATAAGTCCAAGTTCTCCCACAAGCCAAACAATTCAAACACAAACAAACAGCGCACAAGCCACACAAATTCAACAACCACAAACAATTCCTGGACCAACTCAAGCAATAAATCAACAAGCACCTGCATATATCCAACAAAATCAAATCCCTCAAATGCCGCAAGGAAGTGTGCCTCCACAAGGCTTTGCTCAAATGCCTCAAGGAAATATGCAAACACCAGCGGGATATTTTCCCTATCAAATTTATCCGCCAATGCATCCCGAAATTCCGGTAGATCCAATGAGCGAACTTCTCGAACCGGAAAAGAAGAAAGGAAAATTTAATCTTATTATCATTATAGTCAGTCTAATTGCAATTGCCGCAACCATAATTTTCGGCTATCCGCTAGTAAAAGGAGGCCTTTCAAAAGGTGTACCGGAAATCCAAAAAAACGAAGACCAAAAAGCTCAAAACGCTCCGGTTTACGAAAAGAACGAAAGCTTCGAAACTGTTGTGGAAAACACAACAAACGAAACAAAAAAAGAAGAAAGCGCGCCTCCGACAGACCCAAACGCTAAAGAAGTAAAAGCCGTTATTCCGGAAGCAACAACCGAAAACACAAAACCGGAGACGAAAACTGCCCCAACTCAACCCACACCTACTACAACAAACACTGCCGACTCTACAAATCCCGAAGCGGCTTCAGTGCTAAAAAGAACGAGATAATTCCACAATTTGTCAATTGAATATAGAAAGCCCAAAGCCTAAACTTCTTTGAGTAAAATCAAGGAAATATGAAAAAAACAGTTCTGGCCTTTCTAATAATTCTACTCTTCAAAATCTCACTGGGTTTTCTGATAAACGGGCTTTTGGTTTATCCTGATGAAAGTTGTTTTTTTCTCAAAGCAAAAACATTTACGCAAACCGGCGAAATCAATTCCTGTTCGAACCTAACAGAGCTTAGCCTGGGAAACCCCTATCCGCTTTTTTCAATAATTATCTCCCCGATATTTTTCTTTCTCCAAGGCGAAGACGCACTCCACAGAGTATTTCTAATCAACGCCCTTCTTTCCACACTGATAATTTTTCCGATTTTCAGCATAATAAACTCCACAGTTAAAAACGAAAAAAAATCGCTATTTTTTAGTGTAATAATTTCGTTTATTCCAATCCTCACCGCATACGAAAGGATGGTTATGTCTGAAACTTTATTTGTATTTCTAGGCCTTTATTCGTTTTGGCTATACAAAATTTCTCTGGAAAAAAAAGACCACAAATTTAAAATTTTCGCATACTTTCTATCTCTTTTAGCGGTACTCACACGCCCTTTCGGCTTTATCGTTCCACTCTCCTTCTTGATAAACGATTTCATCCTTTCAAAAAGAAAAAAGCCATTTAGCCTCTTGATAATTATTTCGATAATAATTGGCGCCCTTCTCACAAACCACTTTTTACCCAACGCAAAAATCGAAATTTGGGACAAACTCGAAAGCCTCAAGGATCCACACAATTATTTACTAATTTTAATAGCGCTAAAAAACCAAATAAACAGCCTCTCAATCGAAACACTTCTTATCCCCTCAATCGTTTTCTTCACGGAAATATTCAGAAAAAAAGAAAAGGCATTTGAAAACCTAAAAGGATTTTTGATCTCAATAATCGCCTTAAACTTTCTAATTTCCGCACAACACATCTACAAATACCTACTCGCGGGATTTAATCTCGATGTTTCCACAAGATATTTAAACCTTCCTATTATCCTTATTTGCACTTACTTTTTCATTCTCCAATCCAAAAAATCCGAACGAAAAATAAGTCCATTTGTATTTGGCACTTTTATTCTCGCAATGTTCTTTCTTTCCTTCAAAGAAATGAATCACGCCTTAAATATAAGCCTTTCCCCCTGGTACGAAAATTTAAACGGATTTATTCCGAGCGAAATTTATTTTATCTACATTTTTTTACCTTTAAGCTTCGTCTTGTTTTTGCTCTATTTGTTCAACAAAACAAAAGCCACAACAACAATCGTTTCATCGATATTCGTCATCCAAAGCATTTTTGTTTTCATTTGGCAATTTAATTATTCAAAAACTGAAGCCTCCGCCCCCGAAATACAATTTTTCAAAGACAAAAAAACGGATATATTGATGTTAAAGAGCTACGAAAATTATGTTGGCGCACCGGTTCGCCCGATTTATTTCGATTATTTCCGAATTAAAACTCTAACCGAAAACAACACAAAACTGATTCATTTCAATGACATAAAAGAAGAAACGCACAATGAAAACGATCCAAAGTGGAAAGAAATGATAAAAGAATTCGATTACATAATTACACCTTACGACTTAAGCCTGGAAAAAGTTGGCGAAACAAGCTCAAAAGACAAAATTTACATAAACAAAAACCAATGACAAAACAAACTCGAAACCTTCTCATACTTTTTCTCACAATTTTCATAATAAAAGCCTCGATTTCATTTTTCATGAGTGGCACTTACTTCTACTCCGATGAAGCTTGCGTAGTCATCAAAGCCAAGCACTTCGCAGATACTCTTCAAATGCTCCCATGCAAAGACATCGCACAGGCCCCCGCGAACGACCCAATGCCACTATATTCAATAATAATCGCTCCTTTCTTCTTTTTTTTCAAAGGATTTTCCGCATACCAAGCCGTACTGGTCTTCAATAGTTTGGCCATTTCAAGCCTTGTTTTCCCTCTATATTGGATTTCAAAAAACTTTATAAAAAAAGACTGGACTGCCTACCTAATAATCACAGTCACGCTTTTTCTTCCACAAATCACGGTCTATGAAAAAATGCTCCTCACCGAATCCTTTTTCGTTTTCCTAAACATCTGGCTTCTCTATTTCTACGGCAAATACAAAACCGAAAAAAAAGACACAAGAAAATTTTTACTACTTACAATACTGTTCACAATAATGGCAGGATTAGAACGACCATTCGGATTTATCACAACGCTAGCGATAATGATAAATGAATTAATTACATCAAAAAACAAAACGAAGAGAATAATTATTTTTTTTCCAATATTTTTAATCCTTACAGTCCTAGCTTTCATAATAATTGGGAACTTCGATCAAATCATTGTTAACCTATTCAATACCATTACCGACACAGATAAATTCAAACTTCTATTAGAAGCACTTAAAAACCAAAACAACAGTATTATAGTAACTACACTTTTTGTACCGATAATTATTTTCTGCAACAACATAAAACAAAAAAACAATAAATTTTTCAATTCTATTCAATATTTTTTAATTTCAATTATCCTTATAAACTTTTTAATAAGTTCAAATCATATATTCGGATATTTCACAATAAACAAAAATACAGATTTTATTACGCGATACATTAATATATCTGCAATATTTCTTAACTTTTTCGCACTATTATTGCTAAATAAAAAAAATGATAAAAATTTATCAAAACTAACAATTTTTATCACCATTTTTTGTTTTATTACACTATTCCTTTTAAAATCTAACTCAATTAAACATTCTCTAAACTTAGATTTATCCATATTTTACAATTTTAAAGAAAATAATATCGACAACTTGATTTCACAAAATTGGATAATGAAAAATCTTTTCTTTCCAACAATAATTTTACTATTTTCATTTTACATATTTGGAAAGAAAAAAATTCTATTTAGCACAATCTCAATAATATTTATTAGCTGGGGGATTTCTATTTATTTTTGGAATATAGGATTTTCAAAAGAACAAAACAACTCTTTCGAAAAACAATTCTTCAGAAAAGAAAATTCAAACATCCTAGTCTTAGAACCAGATGGAGTAAGACTTGTCAGTTTTTTTGTTTGGGACATCATGACTCTTACAAAGAATAACATTAAACTTCAATATCTAGACCACTATCTATCAAAACACGACACAATTGACTTCTATACAACAAAAAACAAACATAAAACCTCAAATTTTGAGTTTATTGTGAGTATTGCACCTCTTAAACTACCCATTTTATACACATCGGATACAATCACAATATATTATGCTCCTTCAACAGAATTAAATTATGAAGCTCACATACAAAAACTTAAGGAAAACAAAAAATATTATCTAGAAGCAAAAGAAAATCAAAATTTTACCAACACAAATGACCTAACCCCTCAAGAAAATGATAAAGAACAAAGTTAGCATCATCGGACTCGGATTCGTCGGCCTTCCACTCGCCTATTGCATCGCGGAAACAGGGAAATACCAAGTTGTCGGATATGATCTTTCTCCGAATAGAATAGAACAAATCAACAACAAACAAGCGAAAATCGACGACTCTTTCGCAAAAAATATCGCACAAACCGTATCATTTGAAACAAGTACAAATCCGGAAATAATAAAAGAATCCGAGTATTTAATAATCTGCGTCCCAACCCCCGTTTTTGAAGACACAAAACTCCCCGATCTCCGCCCCATCATTTCATCGAGCGAAATGATTTTTAAATTTCTGGAAAAAGGTCAAAAGATCATCCTAGAATCCACCGTAAACCCTGGTGTAAGCGAAGAAGTTATAAAACCGATTCTCGAAAAAACCGGACTAAAAGCCGGAGTGGATTTCGAAATCTCACATTGCCCCGAAAGAATAAACCCCGGAGATCCGAATTGGAACGTAAAAAAAATCCCCAGAAATATCGGATCACTCTCGATTGAAGGCAACAAAATTGTTGCTGATTTTTACAGATCTTTCATCGATGCCGAAATAAACGAACTCTCCACAATCAAAGCAAGCGAAGCTACGAAAATCATTGAAAACACTTTTAGAGATATCAATATCGCATATGTAAACGAACTCGCAAAATCATTCGACATAATGGAAATAGACCTTGTGGAAGTTATAAACGCAGCCGCAAACAAGCCATACGCCTTCATGGCGCATTTTCCCGGTTGCGGAGTCGGCGGACACTGCATCCCCGTTGACCCATATTATTTAATCGACAAAGCGGCCCACATCGGCTTTGAACACAGCTTCTTAAAAAAAGCCCGCGAAGTAAACAATTCAATGCCGGCCTACGTAGTAGACCTTCTCGAACAAAAATTATTTGAACAAAAACGACACCTAAAAGACGCCAAAATCGGTGTCCTTGGTCTCTCCTATAAACCGAATGTTCCGGATCTTCGAGAAAGTCCATCCAAACAAATCATCAATATTCTCAAAGAAAAAAATACCAATTTTAAAGCGTTCGACCCGCTCTTTACCGAAATGAGCACTGCAAAATCTCTTGAAGAAATTCTTGATTTTAGCGACACGATAATAATCGTCACAGCCCATAACGAATTTAAAGCTTTAGGCGGAGAAATTCTCAAAAATCACAATGTTCAAATTGTAATCGATGGCAGAAACTGCTTAAATAAAGAAGACATCAAAAAACACAATATAATCTACAAAGGCATTGGAAGATAAACTACACCTCGCCGTGTTAATACCGGCTTACAACGAAGAAGCAACAATCCAAAAAGTAATAAAATCAATTCCAGAACAGATATCCGGAATTGAAAAAATTTCAGTAATCGTTGTAAACGACGGATCAACCGACAACACCGAAAAACTCGCAATAAAAGCGGGTGCGATTATTGTTACTCATAAAACAAACCAAAGACTCGGCCCCACTTTTAGGGATGGCCTTGAAAAAGCCATGGAAATAAAAGCCGATATTCTCGTTACTATAGATGCGGACGGCCAATTCGATACAAAGGAAATCCCCAAACTCATAAAGCCTATTATAGAAAACGAAGCCGATTTTGTCACCGGATCAAGATTTGAAGATGGCATAGCGCCTCCCGACAACATGCCATGGATAAAAAGATGGGGCAATCACAGAGTTGCGGGAATAATTTCCTGGGCCACCGGAAAAAAGTTTAAAGATGTCACTTGCGGATTTAGGGCTTATTCTAAAGAAGCAATGCTTCGTCTTAATCTTTTCGGAAAATTCACCTACACACAGGAAACATTTTTAGACCTGGCATACAAAGACCTCACTATCAAAGAAATCCCTGTAACCGTAAAATATTTCAAAGACCGAAAATCAAAAATAGCATCATCCCTCATAAACTACGGCTTAAACTCGGCAAACATAATTTTTCGAGCCATCAAAGACTACAAACCACTTAAATTTTTCGGAATCACAGGCATAGTAATATTCCTTCTCGGCCTTGCCTTCGACATTTTTTTACTTCTACACTACTCGATAAACCTCACCTTTTCACCATTTAAGTCTCTGGGCTTTCTCGGAGCTTTCTTAAACGCAATAGGCGTTCTCGTATTTTTCATAGGCATTCTCGCCGACCTGATCGACAAAATCAGACAAACTCAAGAAAAATTTTTGTACCTGCAGAAAAAAGAATATTACTACAAGAAATAATCAATATGCCTTCATCTATTCTGAAAAGAATATTTTTATTTTTTAATTTTTACAATTTAAAAAATATTTAAATTTCAGATAAAACACAATAATGATATTCGATTCATTTTTTAATGCTAAAAAAATTATTATTAGTTAAAATACTGTCGAATTATTAAATTAATAATCATCTACATGACAAATATTTATTTAAAAAAGATATATAAAAAACTCCCGGCAAAAAAAGCAAAAAATGTTCTAAAATTACATCAAATAATAACGATGCCAATAAAAAGATTAAGAGCGATTCCTAAAAACTTGATTGCTTCTATCAAACATAGAAACATCAAAAATAATAAAATCAGAAATTTTGAAGATTATGAGCAAACATTTTATTCTCAAAACGGAGAAGATGGCATTATTAAAGCAATATTCGAAAAAATAGGAATTACAAACAAATTTTGTGTTGAGTTTGGAATTCAGGAAAAAGAAGGAAATTCAATTTACCTTCAAAAACAAGGTTGGAATTGTTTATGGATGGACGGAAATGGAGATGACATAAAAATTAAAAAAGAATACATAACAAGAGAAAACATTAATGAATTATTCAAAAAATTTAATGTTCCCAAAGAACCAGACTTACTTTCAATTGATATTGATTCTAATGAATATTGGATATGGGAAGCGATTCAAGGTTATTCACCGCGAGTTGTGATAATAGAATACAATGCAAGCATTCCAATTACTGAAAGTAAAACAATAAAATATGATCCAGAGTTTCAATGGGATGGAAGTAATTACTTTGGAGCAAGTTGGCACTGAATAAAGTTGGAGAAAAAAAGGGATATAAATTAATCACTTGTGACAAAAAAGGGGTTAATGCCTTTTTTGTAAAAAAGGAATTAATTGGCAATAATTTTGAAGAAAAAACAATTGAAGAAATATACATAGAACCTAAATACGGCATTAAAAAAAAAGGCAAACATATTGGACACCCGAAAAGTGAAAAATTAATGATAACTGTTTGAAAAAGTCATTTATAACAAATTCTAAATCAAAATAGACCTCTAGGAAAACCCGCACTTAAAAATATTTAATTAAAACATGAAAATTATTTTTATTTCTCATTCATATCCACCTCTGATAGGAGGAATCGAAAAACAAAATGCTGATCTTTTTCGCTCTCTATCAAAAATCGCAAATGTAAAATTAATAGCAAACGGTAGAGGTAAGTTTTTTTTACCATTTTTTGGGCCATATGCTCTGGTAAAATCCTCATACTATTTTTTAATAAAAAAATATGATGCTTGCCTTTTAGGAAGCGGCGTCATGGCTGTCGTAGGAGTAATATTAAAAGCTATTTTTCCAAATAAAAAAGTTTTTTCAATCGTACACGGATTAGACATCACTTACGCAAACCAGAATGGATTGCTTCCATTCATATATAAAACTTTTAATATAAACGCACTGAAACGTCTCAACAAACTGTTTGCAGTAGGAAACCACACAATTAAAGAGGGCATAAAGGTTAATATTAATAAGGAAAAATTCACCTTCATTCCGAACGGAATATTTCCGGAAGAAATATTTCATAAGCCTGACCGAAAAAGCTTAATTTCTATAATAGGCGAAAAAAATTTTGGAAAAAAAATAATTTTGAGGGTAGCAAGATTTGTTCCCCATAAGGGAAATAGTTGGTTTATAAACAAGGTTATTCCGGAACTTCCCGATAATTATCTTACAATATTTGTTGGAGGAAAGACTAACAACATTATAAATGGAAAAAACGAATTTACTGAATGTGAAAACGCCATAAAGAACAATAAATTAGAAAAAAAAGTCCTTCTTTTGCCGAATCTTGAACAAAAAAAATTAAAAATATTATTAAATAATGTCGACCTTGTAATATCTCCAAACATTAAAATACCCGGTATGATGGAGGGATTCGGCATCAATGTTATCGAAGCGGGAGCGTGTGGACGAATAGTGTTAGCATCATGTTTAGAAGGTTTAGCGGATGCCATTAAAAACGGCGAAAACGGATTTCTTATAAAACCGGAAGACTCAAATGCTTGGAAAGAAAAAATAATAGAAATACTGGAAGCTAGCAATGATTTTCGAACAGAGTTTGGGAATAGAGCACAAAAATATGTTGAAGAATATTATAGCTGGAAAACACTAGCAAATTCCTATTTAAAAGAAATGACAGAATCACCCCTAATTTAATCTTTCGGTTTATAATCCAACTGAACAAGTTAAACTGACCACAAATCATCAACAAAACGCTTAATTTTTGAACATAAAATTCCTCCATTTTTCATGATTTTTCACAAACTGTTCAAGACATAAGTTTAACATTTCTCTTCAAATAAATTTAAATAAACCAAAACCAGTTTTCAATCTTTTTACCACTAAAAACAATAGTATATTTGAGGCCAAAATTTAAAGTTTTATTTAATATACTATTTTTTTAGAACTGCTTTAATCAAAACCATGTGTCCAAACCAAGGCAAAAATCTTCTCGAAAAAATTTCTAAAGGATAAAAAAGAATAATAAAAGGAAAAGTTAAAAAATAAGGAATTTGAATCCTTCCTCTACCAAATGGTGGATAAAACCAAAGGCCTCTTCTAAGCTTAGGGGAAAAACCAAAAGATCTAAACTCTTTATCTAGTTTTTCTAAAGTAGTCCAGTTATCGATTGGTTGATCAGCGGCATTAATCGGCTTTTTCAAGATTATTCCAGCGATTTTTCTAACAAGCCCCCAAGAAGATAAATAATTTGGTGTTGTCATAATCAAAACACCGCCATCTTTTAACACTCTTTTTATCTCTGAAAAAGTCTTCTCACGAAGTGCAACATGTTCGATTACTTCACTACAAACAATATTATCAAAAGTATTATCTTCAAAAGGTAAGGAAGACGCATCAGCGACAAAAAATTTATATTGAGGATACTTTTTTGAAGAAATGTTAACGGCTTCTTCTGAAATATCGACCCCTACGGCATGCGAATTTCCAGGCAAAACGGACATATCATCCTTAGAACCACACCCAATTACTAAAAACTTACCAAGACTATTTGTCAAAAGCCCTCTAATCATTTTACATCTTTTTTTTTGCATAAAACTATCGACAACATTCCCCTTTCTCTTATGATAGCGATCATAAAAGTTTTTTATTTGTTTTATTTCCATTTGTTTTTTATTATTAAAACCTAAAAAAACAATATATATAATAAACTGAATAATCAATAAAATTGAAACTTACAAATAAAAAAACACTCACAATAGGCCTCACAATACTAATAATCACCTTTTTAGGCTTATACATTTTCAAAACACTGGATTCCTTTAAAGAACTTTCTAGAATAAACCCTATCTACATTGCAATAATTATTCCTCTAGTAGTTTTATATTTTTACACAAACGGACTATTCTTAAAAATCTTCACAGATCCTTTCAATATAAAGTTGAAAGAACATTTTTTACTTTCAATAACAACTTCATTTTATAATTTGATAGCACCATTAAAAGCGGGCATGGGAGTTAGAGCCATTTATCTCAAGAAGAAACACAATTTAAAATATAGTGATTTCATAATCAGCTTTTTCGGCACTAATGTTTTGATAATTTTAATTAACTCTCTCGGAGCACTAATAATATTTTCAATAATATTTTTTAAAACAAACACTTACAACATTTATGCATATTTAATTTTCATATGCCTCACCCTAACTTGTTTTTTCATAATTTTTTACAAAAGAACCTTCAAGAATAAAAACAAAATTTTTCAAACACTAAACAAACTAATCATTGGTTGGCAAAAAATTGTAAAACACCCCAAACTACTAATTCAAGCAAGCCTACTCACAACAATAAATATTTTTATAACATCGATAATTAATTTTTTAATATTCAAATCTTTAAATCAAGAGATATCATTGATTCAAAGTATGTATTTTTCTGTAATGGCAACATTATCTCTTTTTATAAACATAACTCCAGGCTCCATAGGAATTCTCGAAGGCCTATATATTATAAGCGGGAAAATATTAAACATCCAACCAGAGATAGCCTTACTTGTAGCACTGATTTTTAGACTTCTTTTCTCAATAGTAATTCTTTCCCTGGGTCCAATTGCAAATACAATTTTAATGAAAAAAATCACAATCAAGACGAAAAACACCAACACTTCTACCCCCTCTTAAACAAATCATCCGATGTATTGGCTTTCTCCCCTAATTCCTTTTTGATTTGATCCTCCACTTTTTGCTCAAAAACCGGAGCAACAAGCTTTTTCATATAATCGATTTCTTCCTGTTTTTTTCGCTTCTTGTAGTACAAATATGCAACCACAAGCAGAAGTATCAAAAGCAAAATCATAATTATCCAAAGCCACCATGGGAATACTTTCAGCACAGACACCTTCTCAATTACCTCGAAATTCACCATATTGGCATCGGAAATCACTCCATCCGCATTAACCGAATACACAGTTACTTTATGAGATCCTATTTCAAGTGGTCGAGGAGCAAAAACCGTAAAGAATCCAGAAGCCGCATCGGATACTATCGTAGAAGAAAAAATTGAACTCTCAAAAACCGAAACAACTTGAGAACCCGCATCCGCCGTACCCGCCACCATTGGCTGAAAATCAGGCACTTTCGGTATCTCACCGAGTTTCACCTCTATATCGTTGATTGATCGCACTTTCGGAGCCGGAATCGCAAGCATAGGATCAATAAGAACCTCCACGGCATCCGAAGTATCATAAACGGATCCATCCGTATTGAAATTTTCCGCAACAAGCAAATATTCTCCCGGTTCCAAAACGGTTTCAGAAGCAAGCGCAAATTTTCCATTATCCGTAGCGAGCACCGTACCAAGGTCGAACTTTTCTCCGGTAATCGAAGTCGCCGTTACTTTCACGTTTCTAAGTTCTTCACTAATACCTCTAACAAAAAGCCTTCCGCTTCCTGTTTTAGCCTTATCCTCGGGACTTACTATTTTAAGTTTACTCAAAAATTCCGCATCAAACACATTCGGATTAGTTCCAAAGTCAAGAAGCTCCTCCCTATCATTCACCCCATCGTTATCGCTATCAACACTGTTTGGATTCGTTCCCTTAAGTATTTCCACCTGATCCGGAAGCCCGTCGCCATCACTATCCATCACCATTTCTCTAAGAATTTCTTGTTGCTCGGTATCAACTCCCAAAAATCCTCCATACAAATTCACCGTTTCAACCGGATTAAAAACCTCCGTCACTTCGGAAGATTCCACAGGGGCTGAAGAAAGACTACAATCCGAGGCGCAAAGACCCACCCCCGGTGGCTCACAACTTTCCCCGTCTTCCACAATTCTATTTCCGCAAACGGCGGTTTCCGGAATCGTACAAGCTGCCCACTGACAATTATCATCGCAACCGGGTGTTCCGGGAAGCTCGCATTGTTCACCAAAATCCTCTTCCACAAGCTTATCTCCACAAACCGCAGGCCTGTTGAATTTAAAAACATAAGGATTCATTGTATTTCCACGGAAATCTTTTCCATTTACCGTTACTGTAATTTCCTTTCCTTCCGGGAAATCCGAAGCCGGATCGATTTCTATGTAATAATCGGCTTTTGTTCCGCTTAAATCAGCGAAATCAGCCTTCAAATAAGTAATACCTTCAATTAAAACACTCACAGTATCAATATCCACACCCGAAACATTATCTCGAATATTAAAACTCACATTCGAATCAAGAGGCACTTTTCTGGAACCGTTTGACGGCTTAGCATTCACAACATATGGTGGTTGGGTATCCGCCACAGGTTGATTAAAGGAATACCTGAAAGTGCTCATCGCATTACCCTTCAAATCCTTAGCATCAATTTCCACTTCCACTTTTGTATCGGGCAAAAAGTCATCATCCGGATTCACCGTTACAAAATAATTATTAACCGAACCCGTAATTGTCACAGCGGAATTCGTGGAAAGATACTCCTTTCCATCGATTCTCACTTTAAGAGTAGTACTATCCACTCCCGACATATCATCCTTCACATAAAAAGTGATATTTGAATCAAGCGGATTTCCCGTAGAACCGTTTGTAGGAAGCGCATTCACCACATAAGGAGGCGCCGTATCCAAAATAGGTTGATTAAAAGTGAAAACATAAGGACTCATCACGTTTCCTGCATTATCCTGAGCATAAATCGTCACACGCACTTGTGTATCCACCAAAAAATCCACACTGGGATCTACGGTAATCGAGTATTTCATTTTATCACCCGGATTTGAAAAACCCGCATCTCCATCTACATAGTCCAATCCATCGATATTCACGCGAACACTCGAAAGATTCACTCCCGAAAGATTATCCGAAATATCAAAAGTAATATTTGAATTTAAAGGATTTCCTTGTGAATTAGGAGCTGGTACTACATTTGATACTACCGGCGCAATTGTATCCGAACCGCAATATCCCCTTTCAACAAAGGAATATGATGCACCCGCCACGGAACTAAGTAAATCAATCGCACCGCTGGGATCGGAAATATTACTATCCACGGTACTGCCGGCCAAATAATAAAAATTAAAAGAAGAACTCAAAACCCCGGGCTTATTTTTGAAAATGATCGATCCGTAAATTTCCGGAGTTGCACCCGTTTTATAATTCGACATAATACTTCCACCCGTAAGATAAATTCTTCCGCTTTCCACTTTATTACCCGGATAAAATTCATAAACGGTTCCCGTTCTCACCTGCACACCTGCAATTGAAGCACTTTGGTCAACGATTTCAACTTCAGCGGGATTAAAATCAATAATCGCATCGGCGGCAGTAGACTCGGCCCCCTCCGTATCGATCATAATATTCACAGCCGATTCACAGCCTGAATAAAGCTCGCTTGTTGAAGGCGAAAGAAAAAACCTCGCCGCAAAAGCGCCATTTGATACAAAAAGGAACAAAGCAAAACCCATCAAGGGAAGAACTAATTTTTTTAGAAACATATTCATATTTTTAAGGTTATTTTTCACCGCTGTTATATAAATTAAAGAAAAGAATTCCCAAATCGAGTGCATTTACCGCACCATCACGATTCAAATCTCCGTGTTCTTCGTTTTGATAAAGAGCTCTCACACTGGCCGAAATATCCATTGAATTCACAAAATCGTCTTTTCCGAGAGCCGTATCACCGGCCAATAGGAAAAGCGGATCAAGCAAAGTAAAATCAAAATTATAATCCGTATTCGTAAGAATTTGCTCTGATTTCTGGGATAAATCTTCATTTTTCAAAAACTTCGTCAAATGTGAAAGACCTTTATACGACACCTTATACCAACCGGCAGGGACCGTTGTGTTTTCAATTTGTCCAAAACCGCTATCTCCCGTAGGCACGGCAAGTGAGAAATTACTTCCACCAATACCGAGTAAATTTAGAGAACCCCTTGTGGAAAAATTTCCACCGGTTTTCGCAACACGTTTTTCGGGATATGCAAGCACTGTAAAGATTGAAGGCAAACAAACCGGATCACTTGCACAATCCGTGTCCGCACAATCGATAGCACCATCGGTATCATTGTCTATCGTGTCGTCACAAATAAGCTCGGGGCCAAGAATACAAACAGGATCGCTCGCACAATCGCTATCCGCGCAGTCTATGAAAGTATCAACGTCGTTATCGATCAAATCATTACAAATAGATTCGGGAAGCACCGCACAAACAGCATTTCCCGCGCAATCGCTATCCGCGCAGTCTATGAAAGTATCAACGTCGTTATCGATCAAATCATTACAAATAGATTCGGGAAGCACCGCACAAACAGCATTTCCCGCGCAATCGCTATCCGCGCAATCTACGAAAGTATCAACGTCGTTATCAATCAAGTCATTACAGATCGCCTCAGGCAGGCTCGTACAAGACAAATTTCCAAAACAAATAGGATCCGCGCAATCAATAAGCCCATCTTTGTCGTTATCAATCAAATCATTACAAATTTCAGGCTCGATTCTACAATAAGAACTAAGGGCACAATCGCTATCTGCACAATCAATCGGTCCATCGGAATCGTTATCGATCAAATCATTACAAATCGCTTCAGGTACAACAACCGGTCCTCCACCTCCACCCGAACTCATCACAGGGACTGTACCCTGGAAAGTAGGAAGCGGAATATATGTGGGAGAAACACCAAGTCCCGGAAGAATCTCTCCACCAACGCAAGCCGGCGTACCGGCGATATTGAAAAAAACCTCAATAGCCGCGGAAGAAGACACACCCATTCCGGTAGAAGTCGGCATACCGGTATAATCACTCAAAGAGCCGATAATATACGCCTCCCAAAGTTTGGAACACACCCCGTAAGGAATATTTATACTGAAATCAATTTGCTTTGTTTCATTTGGAAGAAGTACCACAGGATTTTCAGAAAATGCAAACCAACCCTCTTTTGCCTGAATTTTACCCGCCAAAGATACGCTAACGGTTCTTGCATTATCAACATTTGTAATAATCAAAGAATCGTTGATTATCAAATTATCCGTAATTGTTCCTGTTGGATCACCTACGGTACCGTAAAAAAATGAAGACTGAAATCTGGGAGTCGTTTGATTTAAAGCCGTTCGTGGATACATTGAAAAAGCCGGAGTATCTGAAAATACGCTTTTTAGAGGCAAAAAAAGATAAACGAATCCCAAAAAACCAAGAACAAAAAAGGCCCCGGAAAACAAAACCAAAATATGAGTTTTATCGTTTGAATGCCTAATTTTATCCCACAAATGTCCCATTTCTTTTTGTTTTTATTTTATCCATATATTTTACCACAATAACGCGTCTTTTTAAAGCCAAAAAGGCCAAAAAATTCTTATCAAACTCAAGTTTTTATAAGAAGCTCAAATTACCATTTCCAAAAAACAAAAATATGGCTTTTCATAGGACTTCAAATTGAATTTCATTCAAAAAAAACCTAAAATTTTCTCAAAACTAAACACACTTATGAAAAAACTCCTACTTATCATCCCAACTTTAATCTTTCTTACAAGCCTATTTGGCTTTTCTACTACAACAAATGCACAAGCAAGTCCCGCTTATACATTTCAAATAAATCCTGAAACAAAGTTAAAATATACAATCACCCCTGGATCAACAATAAAAGACTACATAACCATTACAAATCTTGACAAAAACAGATGGATAGATATAAAAGTGAAAGCGCTTAATATGCCCGAAAGATGGGTTCGAATTGACCAAGAGGCAACAAGAATAGAAAACCAATCAAGCAAAAATATCAACTTTTCTATATATATTCCATCAAATGCCGAGACACAATCTTTGGAAGGAATATTAACTTTTCAATTAGTAAATTTTGAAGGACACAATTCAACAAACAAAAATTTCTCCATAGCACTTGGAATTGGAAACAATATAACTATCAATATAATAGAAGGAGAGATATCAAATCAAAATTATTCCAAAGAAAATTCCACACTTGATACAATAAAAAACTCAATATCATCAAGCACTATCAGACAAAAAACAACACCTATCATTACTTATATTTACACATTAATAGAAGACAATATTAATTTTGTCCTTCTATTGATAATTATCAGTCTCATACTAAAACTCGCCTTAGTAAAAAAGAACATTCAAACAACACAAAATAAAAACAATAAGACAAAAAAAATATTACAAAAGACTAAAACAGCCAAAAGAAAAAAATAATATTCTATCGATTTTTAACATTTCTCTTGTCTGCCATAAAAGCATAATACAAAAAGATCAAAGCCAAAATGGCAAATCCATAACCAGATAGTTTCTTTAAATCAGAAATAAGATATCCTTTAGCAACATTATAAGGAGTCATGTCTAAAGGAACTAAATTTTGAACAACAAACGAAGCCTCGTCAGATTGAACTTCAATTTTAAAATCGACAGCAACAGCAGTCACAACTTCCACGGACTTATTATATGCAAATGAATCATCTGTACGCACGCCAATTTGCCCATAATAATTTCCCAAAGAAAAATCCTCAGGAACTTCAAGTGTAAAATCAATAAACCGCCATTCGCCAGGCAGAAGAACAAAAGACTGCTCCGAAAATTCTATATTGAAATGCAAATCAGTTTTTAAAGAAAAATCATTAAACAAAAGAAAACTTACAAGCTTTTCTTCAAGAAAATTATTTTTCACAAACAATGTTCCATTAAGAACCTGTCCAGGAATCAATTTCAGCTCAGATAATTTTTCACCGTTTTCATCATAATATTTTGTAAGCATTTGGAAAGAAATCCCTTCTCTCGACTCAGAAGTAGGAAAAACCTCAAAAGCTCGCTCAACTAATACCTGATTATAAAAATTTTGCTCTCTCACAAATAATGCAATCAAAACCAATACGAACACAATAACAAACAACCCCACCTTTTTTAAATTCTTGTTTACTTTCATCTTTTTATTTTTTTTATTGGAATTAATATTTTTTGATTTACCGACAAAAAATACGGAGGACTCAAACGATTTACGATTATTATTTGTTTTGGGTCGACATTATATCTAGTTGAAATTTCTTGTAAAGTCTCTCCTTTTTTTACTTTATAAGCCTTGGCACCATTTACCAAAAAATAATATCGAATATTTTTATAAAAAAGACGAAGTACCACAACAAAAACCACGACAAAACCCATCAAAAAATAATACCAGGGGAAATAATAAATTCTCATTTTGGCCTCTCCAGCAACATAAACCAAATTTTGACCTAACTCACGTGAAAAAACATCATAATACAAATTCACTTTTACATCGTAAACACCGGTTCTCATGTCAAAATCCTTTGTACTCAATTTTATAGAACTAGTGGTATAATCCAAAGAATTCAACAAAGAAAATTTATAATCACCGATAAAAAGTTCTTTTCCAAAGATATCTTTAATTTCAAGACTTGCTCTCGGTATCACCGCAACATTTCCTGAATTTTTATAATCCAGGCTCAAAACAAATTTTCCAGTTTCACCATCCTTAAAATAGGATAAATTAGAAAAATCCACGGAAGGAAACACTTCACCAGCTACACGCAAAATAAACTCAATTGCAATACCTACATTAACTTTCGCACCTGTTATAGCCGTTTCAGATTGTCTATTCTGTTGCGAATTTGATATATAATCTTTAGCTTTCTCACCAAACGAATCAATTGAAGCAATAAAATACCCATTATAATCGCCTGGGATAGCATCATTGGGAACTTTTATGGTATACGGAACTTCTAGACTTCCCATTCCTTCAACAAAAGCAGGAAAATCCACCTCAACATTCAGCCAATTTACCAAAAAGAAAGAATTTTCATCCGCATCACTATAATTCAATTTTTTCAAACCACGAGCAGCATTATCATTAAAAACAACCTGAAAAATCGCAGGAACATCATCCAATAAGCTTAACTTCAAAACCCCTGAAACCATGTCTCCCGGTTTAACATCATCAAAATAAATTCTTGATCCTGCACCCTTTTCCAAATTAATAAAAGTAAAAGCTGGAGAAGAAGCAAAAACTCCAAAAGAAAAAGACACAAAACAAACCAATCCCAATAATAGATTTAAAAATAATATTTTTTTCCTTCGTTGCATAAATTCGTATTTTTATCCATTAATTATACCAAAAAAGACAAACTAAAACAACACATTAATATCCATCTAACATAACAATATAAAGACTTGATTTATATTCTCCGGGCTTTACAACGCCTAAATTCAACTGGAATCTTCCAATATATATTCTACCTTGATTTTTGCACGAATTAGTAGAAATAAGATATTGAAAAGGTTCCTCAGAAAAAAACTTTCCATAAGGGGAAGAATAAAAATCCGAATCAAAAAAATAATAATCAGAAAAAGACATCAACGAATCAGGCTTACAACTATTCGCACCATCAATAACCAAAGTTTTTAAATAATCATCAACACCCACCGTAGGAACAAGACCTTCATCCGAAAAAGAATCCCAATTAGAATAAACAGCAAAATTTTCTAAAGGAACACTTTCCTGTTCTGAATAAGAACCGACATACTCAAAATCTCCATCCAAATACATCCGAATTCTAAAACCTGGAACACTTGAAGAATCAAAAAAATACAAATAATCAACAGATCTCTCTGAATTCCAAAAGCCAACCTGAGAAGTAACATTATCTGCCGGTTTAAGCCCGGAAAGCAATACACCAGACTGAAGCGCCCCTGAAATCGTAAAATAAAAATAACCCGGCAATATAATAAAAGATGTCGAAGTAGAGACAGAAAAAGCACTTATTGAAAAAGTCAACAAAGAAAAAATAAAAGCCAAAAACAAAAAAAATTTTTTCATAAAATGAGTCTTACTCACAAATAATATCAAAGAAAAAATTTTTATCAAACAAAAAAAAAGGCGAGGAATTTATTCCCCGCCTTTTAACATGAATTAGCTTCGGTGTGAAGCAACAATAAATAAAGTTGTAGTATAAGCACCATTTAACGAATCTGCAGGAATTTGAAGATGCAACTTTTCCATTCCAAACCTAAGTTTATATGGCTTAGTTGTTGAAGCAGTTAAATATTCATCTAGAGAACCGACAGTAGCACTTTTTTTGAAAAATTTTGATGCTGAATAATAATAATCATTAAATCTATAATTCGAAGTGGCACTAGCCTCAATAGAAGTTGAGCCTAAAAGTACTGTACAAGCACCTCCATAAGTGTTTTTTTCACAAGTTGGGGAAACAGCATCTCCAGAAGTTTCTTGGGCGTAAAACATCAAATTCTCACCATCAATATCCGGACCACCAGCCACAGTATCGTCATATATAAAGTCTTCATCCAACATTACTGAAATTACAGCACCTCTATCAGCATAATAATCTTTCAATTCGAAATAATTATTAGTACCATCAAAAGGACGTGTTGCAGAAACATATTGTTTTTCAACATTTCTCGCAGTCGTACCCAAACTGATAGCTGATGTAAAACCAGTACCGGCAGTAAGGTAAAACTCTCCAGACTCTACATTCGCGCTAACATCAGTATTCTCAGATGTTGCAGCCATTGTCGATGGAACAATGACGAGTGCCGCTAGGGCGGAAATTACTGCCATAAGCAGAAATTTGTTTTTCATTTTTGTTTTATTAAATGATAAATGAAATAAATATATATATTAAATTTTATTTACTTCGCATATATCATACACCATTTGACAAATAAAATCAATGGTGTAATTACGCAAATTCTCAAAAATTCTTTCAAAAGAACAAGACATCCCAAATATAACTGAATAAGTTTTCATTGCAACGGAAAATTTCATCCCATGAAAAAAACCAGATCTATAAACCATCTCCATTCACAATTAACAAATATAAAGTGGAATTGTATCCGCCCTCGGCACAACTCGGCGGGATTAGTAATTCAAATGCACGAAGATCAATAGTACCCTCCGTAATACAAGGGACGCTCGAACGTAAATAATCTTGAGGTACTCCGGAAAGAGACATACCGAAGTCTCCAGAAGTTAAATCCTCATGGAAAATATAATTATCCAAATCAAGCGCCTCCGAACAACTCTTTGAAGGATCTATATTCAAAGTACCCAATGGATCATCAATAGCTTTACTCGGCGCCTGTCCTACGCCACCCAAAGCATCATAATTCCCATACACCACGAAATTCTCAGCCGGAATATTGAATTGTCCGATTGAAGTTCCGCTATATACAAAATTTCCACCGTCCTCACTTACCATATAAAGCTGAAGCCTAAAGCCATCCGGACTGGCACTATCTCCGAATGAAATATAATCCGTACCCTCATCATAAAGCCACTTCACTTTCTCAGCCTGATTAGAAACACGCGCCTGTCCAAGCCTTATACCATCTGTCAAATCTCCGTTGGCCGTAATCCAAATCGAGCCGGCTCCGATTTCTCCTCGCACGTTCACATTGGAAGAACTTCCCATACTCGGAAGCTCACCCGTTCCGGTTCCCTGTCCGTTGTATTCCTCTTCCGTTCCGAAAGTAACAAATTCGGAAGGACTGTTCATATTATTATAAGTGGTTTTCAAATATCCCGATGTGAAAGCGGCCCATCCGAATCGAAGCTCATCCAATTTTCCTTCAAAAAACTCTTCACCTGTCGAATTATTTCCACCGATAGTGGAACCGTAAGAATTTCCCACATAAATCGGCGAAGAATTGGAATCAAGAGTACTTGAGTAAGAAAGTTCCGCATCAAGATCTCCGTTTAAATAAATATCCGCACCTCCGGCTTCGGAATTGAAAGTTCCTGCAATGTGCACAAATTGTCCGTTACTCACTGCCGTATCGGATTTAAGTTCAAAACCCGGATTATTTCTCGTGTATAGTTTTCCGTCCGAAGCGCCGAGATAAAGAACACCGTTGAATACAGTACTCGATCTGATTCTGTCCGAACCCGTTATTGAAACCTCAATATTCCAGGAATTAAGATACGGCACAACCATCGAATAAATTAAAGAACTAATATTTCCGATTCCGGTAAACATTCTTGAATTTAAGGTTGAAAACGAATCCGTCCAACCGCTTATCATTAAAGAGAAATTCCATCCCGTGTTGTTTCCCGAATCGTATGAACCCGTACCAACGGCATCAATCACAGTGGCATTTATATTATAATTGTCTTTCACATCCAAATAAGCGATCGTGCGACTTCCCTGAGGATCGATTTCAGCCTGAGCCGTTGTATTTGATCTTATTGAAAGTCTCTCCGTTTCAGATAAACCCGAAAGGTTCAAGGTGCCCTCGATTACTTGAGTCCCGTTACTGTCAAAAACGAGGGTTTCTCCGGAAGTTGTAGCAATTTTCGTCAAATTATTGAAAGTTGTGGAACCTATAATCATATTATAAGAACCGTTAAAATAAACGTAATTTCCACCGGCGATAAATTCCGTATCGGCCGGATCACCCATAATCCAATCACCTTCCACCGTAATATTATTTCCGGCTGAACCCACCAATTTACCGGTCATAAAGGTCAAATCGCCTGAAACAACCAAGCCGGTTGCCAAACTCACCCAATTCAAAGGAGATTGTTTATCAATCACTAAATTATATATAGGCCTACTGTTCGTGGAAAGCGTAACACCGAATCCGGAATCCATTATAATCGTACCGTTTTGATGAGAAAAACTTGTACCCCCAAACCAATACAAATCGAGAGCCACATTGATATAATCAGGAGCGGTAAAAGAACCCGTACTTCCGGTCATACCCATGTAAAAAATATTGTTTATATCCAAAGTACCCACATCCGCAAAAATCACGGTAGCATCATTGCTGTCTCCTGTTTTATGGTTGATATCAACATCTATATTTACGATAAATGTACTTCCCGAACCTGCGCTGAATGTTCCCCCGGTTATTCTCAAATCCTCCGCCACGGTAATGTTTGTGGAAGACCCCTGAAAACTACCACCGTTTTGATAAAGATCTCTTCCAACTGTCAAAGTTTTATTTCCAACAAAGAAAGTACCACCCGAAATTGTGAAATCTCGAACCGTCTGGAACGTGGAATTTCCACCACTGATTTGGCCGGAATAAGCCGAAGTGATATTCAAACTTCCCACATTGATTGCAAGGCCGTCTGGAATTGCACAATTATTCGCATTATCGAAAATTACACTGTCGTATTGGTTCGGCACACCCGCACCCCCGGCACCGCCACTTGTAGTAGACCAGTTATTTGTATCGTTCCAAGTAGCATTATTCGCGCCCACCCAATATTTAAATCCGAAATCCCAATTAATATTATTCCCGTTATCCATGGAATTAACTGCAACTATCGGAGAAACATTGTTGTTATTACTATCCTGCACGTCCACATAACTTACCGACC
>CAYODN010000004.1:0-25090 GCA_964402735.1 uncultured Candidatus Peribacteria bacterium
TATTTCAAATATTCATAAGTGTTTGATGGCAAATCTCTAATATCGTTATCGAGTCTGAAAATCATTTCCGCCATTTCGCCTCTTGTGATTTCTTGACCAAATGAGCTTATTGTAGAGGGAATTGCGTTTCTTTGATCGAGTTGTTCCACATAAACTTTATACCAAGGAGTAGTTTCGTCCATAGGAATTCCTCTTGTTTTTGTAATAATTTTTGCTGCCTCCGCAAAATTAATATTTTGTTCGGGCTTGAATGAGCCATCAGGATAACCGTTCACATAATTTTTATCTTCAGCTACACAAACATATTTCACGTACCATGCTGTTACCGGACTTGTCCCAAAATATGCGATTACATCCGAGAAAATTTTTGCAGGGGCGTTATTCTGATTTGCGTAGTATGCGAGACATCCCTCGATATCGCTATCCGCTGTGTTTGACTCGACGATAATTTTCGTAAATTCGGCTCTGTTTATTTTATTATATGGCTTAAATGAACCGTCGGAATATCCGTTTACGATTCCTTCATCTTTAAGATAAGTCAAAGCATTGAAGTAGGTGCTATCAGAGCTTACATCCGAGAACACATATGTGACTTCGTCGGTTTCTTCAAAGAAAAAATCGGGGTCTCTTCCGTCTGTGTAATACACGTGTGTGCCTGCAAATTCGATGTTTAACACTTTGTTTTCATAGTCCATTCCAAGAATTTTGTATTCGTATTCGTATCGATCGATAGGGCTTGTTTCTTCCTCCAAAAATGCGCCATTTGTGGGGTAAATGTTTGTTTTGTATGCGCCTTCAAATTCACGAAGGTCGCTTTCGTCATTATCGAAAACTTCGGGAAGGGATTCGATGCCTACACCGTAAATTTTGAAAGTGTTGAATTTGTAACTCTTCGAGAAACATTCGTTTGCAATGATTCTTTCGTATGGAACCACTTGGCCGGAAATGGAATATTCTTGTGTGAAAATGCCGAATTCATCGAGAAAATCTGCTGTGTTATTGAAATATGCGCATGAATCCACATATTTTTCGCCTTCGGGGATAATATCGGCAAAGGCTACCGGTGCACTTAATATGGCCAAAGCCAAAAGTGCGGAGATTGTTTTTTTCATTTTAAGAGTTAAAGTATATATTGATATTATTCTACCGAAGTGAAATTTAAATTAAAGCGATTTTTTGATTGCGGGATTTTTGAGATTTTGGATTTCTTTACATTTCCGTTTGTTTAATTGGGCGAAAATTTTTATTATGAAATCAAATAAAAATACCAATGGGAGAGAATTTTTCTTTAGAGGACTTCGAACAGATTGAGGAGGATGATGAGCTAAAACCTACTTCTTCGGATGAGGATGGCGATTTTTTTATTTTACAACAAGCATTACCCGTTCGAGAAGATGGTATAAAACCAATGACTGACGAAACATCTCGGGGCTATTTTCAATTTAGAACCGATGGTCCAAAACGCCAAAAATTTCTGAAAGGTTTTCTTCCCGATGAAGACACAGAACGAATTAAATCTGGAATTGTTAGGCCTTCGAATACTATCGGTTTTGATACTAGGCAGATTCGACTGAAAGCCCTTGAAGTTGTAAATTCGGACACACAAAATCCATTTGATCGAAATGCGGATGAGGTAAAGACAAGAAAAATCAAAAAAGATGTATCAAAAACCGGGCTGGATGTTGAAGCGGTTGACGATTTTGCAAGGAAAATACTTGCGGCTTTGAAAAGCAAATGATGAGATAATTTTTTTAGAAATTTTTAAGAATTTATTCAGAATTTATTCAAAGTTTTTTAATGTCCCTTTGATATAATCGGGATGTTTTTATAAAAACGATGAGTATATTTAGAATAATTTTTGATTTGTGTTTTCCGGAAAAATGCATTTCATGCGGATCCGAAGGTGAAATAATTTGTACTTCGTGCAAATCGTTCGTTGAAACATTAAAAACATTTGAATGCCCCGCCTGCTTTAAACCCACAAATTATGGCGAATTTTGTGGAGATAAATGTTCGAAGGGATTTTTTTTCGATTATCTTTCAGTTGGCACAAGATATACCACTTCTCCGCTTATTAAAGAGTTAATCAAAAGATTTAAGTACCGCAATAAAAAAGGACTTACGCTCTTTTTCGGAGAAATTTTGAAGAAAAGATTCGAAGAATTTCTTTTAGTCCGGCCGGACTTTAAAAACATTATTGTGTCCCCCGTTCCCATGGATATAAAAAAAGAAAGGGAAAGAGGATACAATCAAAGTGAACTTTTATCTAAACAGATTGCAAAGGCTTTTTGTCTTAGGCATTTTTGCCCTCTTAGTTGGATTCAATACGGAGGCCAACAAGCCGGGAAAAGCAGGAAAGAAAGAATTAAGTCCAGAGCCTTTACGATGGAAATTAAAAAAGGTTTTAAGGATAAAATTTTCGGGAAAGATTTTCTTTTGGTTGATGATGTAGCCGCGACAATGAGTACCGTCAACGAATGCAGTCGCGTACTAAGAGAAAATGGGGCGAAATCGATAGGCGTGATTGTAATTTCAAGAAATTAAAAATGATGGTAAACTTTGAGTCGTCTTAAAGAAAAATTATGAAGATTGCAATCGATGCTTCAAGATATGGGCATAAGTCTGCAACGGGAGTTGAGTGGTATAGTTTTCATATAATAAACCACTTGATCCGTGCAAATAAAGAGCATGAATTTCTTCTTTATTGCAGAGAAAAAATAGATATTGAAGAAAACGAGAAAGTTAAAGTGCAAGTAATAAAAAACAAAAGGCTCTGGACTATTCTCGGGCTTACAAATCGGATTTTTAAAGACAAACCCGATTGTCTTTTCGTGCCTTCACATACCCTTCCACTATTTTTACCCAAAAAGAGCGTGATTATGATTCACGATTTGGCATTTAAGCGATATCGAAGTTCTTATAAAACTTTTCAATATTTGTATTTGGATTTAACAACAAGGTTTGCCGTAAAATTTGCGAGCAAGATTCTTGTACCAAGTATTGCTACGAAAAACGACCTTATAAAATTTTATCAATGCGACCCCTTCAAGATTTCCACTATTTATCATGGCTTTGATGCAAACGAATATTTTGAGAAGCAAGATTTAAATAAATCGGAAAGGTTTTCCTCGAAAAAGCCTTTTTTGCTCTTTGTGGGAAGAATTGAAAGTAAAAAAAATATTTCAAAAATACTCGGTGTTTTTGAAAAACTTAAAGAAAAATTTTCGGATTTGTCATTGATCTTAGCAGGTAAAGCGGGTGTTGGTTTTTCTGAAATCGAAAAGCAAATCCAAAGTTTAAAAAACACAAAGGATATATTTCTTCCCGGTTATATCAGTGAAGAGGAAAAAAAATATCTTTATAAAAATGCTGTTTGTTTTGTGTTCCCATCACTTTTTGAAGGGTTTGGATTTCCCGTACTTGAGGCTTTTGCTTCAAAATGTCCGGTTGTTTGTTCCGATTCGGGTTCTCTTCCCGAAGTGTGCGGGGATGCTTGCCTACTTTCTGCAAACAACGATGAAAAAGCAATTCATGATAATATAGTTGAATTATTGAACAGTGAAGAATTAAGGGAAAAGATGATTCAAAAAGGGATTTCTCGCCTGAAACTTTTTGATTGGGAAAAGTGTGCAGAAAATACTCTTAAAGCTCTAACCGAATAATTATGTTTACAAATAAACAAATTGCGGAAGTCTTTTATGAAATGGCAGATATATTGGACATTAAGGGTGATAATCCTTTTCGTATTAATGCATTAAGGCGAGGAGCTTTGATTGTTGAGGGTTTTTCCAGAGAGTTTTTTGAAATGTACAAAGAAGACAAAGACTCTTTAAAAAACATTCCGGGCCTTGGAGAAGGTCTTCGCACAAAAGCCGTAGAGCTTATCGAAACGGGAAAATGCGCCGAACATAGAGAAATGCTAAAAGGTTTTCCTCAGGGACTTATTGACATGCTAAGACTTCGCGGTGTTGGACCGAAAAAGGTGAAATTGTTTTATGAGAAGCTTGGAATAAAAGACATTAAGAGCCTCAAAAAAGCTTGTGAAAAAGATGAGATTGCTCGTCTTCCTAAAATGGGAGAAAAGTCTCAAAGCGAAATTTTAAATGCGATAGCCGAAACGGAACTTTTTTCTCAAAAAAGATTTTTGATAGATGGCGCCCTTTTTGATGCCGAAAGCTTGATTGAATATTTAAAAGAATCGAAAATACTTAAACATATTCAATATGCCGGAAGCCTTAGAAGGTTTCAGGAAACAATCGGAGATATAGATATTTTGGCTACAATTAAAGGAATTGATTCGTCTTCACTTATGGAACACTATCTTAAATATCCAAAGATTTTTAAGGTTCTTTCAAAGGGAGACACCAAGTCTTCGGTAATTTTGCTTTCTGGTATTCAGGTGGATTTGAGAGTTGTGGAAGATAAATCTTTCGGTGCGGCTTTGCATTATTTTACCGGGGACAAACAACACAACATCAAAATTCGAGACTTGGCAAAAAAACGCGGTCTTAAAATAAGCGAATATGGTGTATTTGAAGGTGAAAAAATGGTTGGGGGAGAACATGAAGAAGATATATTTAAGGCCGTAGGACTCCCCTTTATTCCTCCCGAACTTCGTAGAAATGATGGAGAGATTGAATATGCTTTAAACAATGGAGAAATTCCAAAACTGATTGAGCTTTCAAATTTGAAGGGAGATTTGCACGTACACTCCACATATAGTGACGGTAAATATTCGATGCTTGAAATGGCCGAGGCCGCTTATGCACGAGGACTTAAGTATATGGCTTTTGCCGATCACTCTTCTTTAATACCCGTTACGGGTGGAATGGATGATGAAAAAATTAAAATGCAATGGAAGGAAATCAATGAGCTAAACAAAAAATTTGACGGTTCATTTCATATTTTCAAAAGTTGTGAAGTGGATATTAGAAAAGATGGTTCTCTGGATTTTTCGGATGAAATTCTTTCTAAGTTGGACTTTGCCATAGCCAGTATTCATATGAGGTATAAAGAACTTGATAGAGAGGCTCAGACAAAAAGAGTAATCTCCGCAATTTCAAACCCATTTGTTAAAATATTGGCACACCCAACGGGAAGAAAAATAAATGAAAGACCCGAAATTGATATGGACCTGGAAGCTATTGTTAAAGCATGTGTTGCTCATGACGTTGCTCTCGAAATAAACAGTAACCCGCTACGGCTTGATCTTTATGAAAAATTAATAATTATGGCAAAGGACTTGGGTGCTAAATTTTCCATTGATAGCGATTCTCACTATCCGAATGATTTTGATTATCTTAAGTTTGGCGCCGGTATGGCGCGGCGGGGATGGCTTGAGGCAGGCCATGTTATTAACACTTTGCCTTTGGAAAAATTTAAAAGTATACTGAAGAAAAAATTTAACAATTAACAAAAAAAAGTATGTCTAAAAAAATAGTTATTCCCGCTCTAATTTTGGGTGTTATGTCTGTGAGCGCATGCTCTCTTCTTAAAAGTGAAGAACAATCTTTTATTGATGCGAATATTGAAGCCACATGTGCCCTTTCGGAACTTGATCTAAACGATATCAACCAAGACAATTCGAAGATGATTGAAGATATTTACAAAAAACATGGATTCCCTGTTAATGATGAAAATGCGCTCCTTGATTATATGGCCAAGTTTGAGTCAAATGCGGAATTAATGGCTGCAATTGAAAAGGGGTCCGCTGACTGCAGACAAAAAATGATAGATAAAATTATGAATAGCGCCGATGTTCCAACTGAGAAAGAAGTTGAGGTTCCTGTTGGTACGGGTGAGGTTTCCGACGTTGAATAATTAATAATTTTTGGATAATGAAAGTTGCTCTGGTTCATGATTTTTTGATTAGACTCGGTGGCGCCGAAAGGGTTCTGAAAGTTCTTTCAGATATGTTTCCCGATGCTCCGATTTATACTTTGCTTTATGACGAATCGAAAGTAGGTAAAGTCTTTCCGAAAGAAATGGTGAAAACTTCTTTTTTGCAAAAATATCCGAAGTTTATAAAAAATTATCAAAGGTATTTAACCTACAAGATGCCAAGGGCAATTGAAGAACTTGATCTTTCGGGTTTTGATTTGGTTATCAGTTCTTCGAATTCTTTCGCTCATGGAATTATTACAAATACTGATACGAAGCACATTTGCTACTGCCATAGTCCAATGAGATACGCTTGGGATTGGGCAAATGAATATATCGAAGAAAATAATATTTCTGGCCTTAAAAGGGTGTTTTATTCATATTTAATAAAGTATCTTCGAGAATGGGATAAGGTTTCCGCGGACCGTCCGGATAAATATTTGGCTAATTCTTCCAATGTTCAAAAAAGGATCAAAAAATATTACGGACTTGAATCCGATGTGGTTTTTCCTCCTGTGGATGTGAACAGATTTAATGTAAAAGCCGGACATCAAGACTTCTTCCTAGTGGTTTCAAATTTGACGCCATATAAAAAAGTGGATTTGGCTGTTCGTCTTTTTAATAAAATCGGAAAAAGGCTGGTAATTATCGGTGGTGGGCCTCAGAGGGCTTATTTAAAAAGTATTGCGGCGCCCAATATCGATTTTTTAGGTTTTAAAAGTGATGAAGTGGTTAAAGAATATATCGAAAACTCAAGGGCTTTTATATTTCCCGGGGAAGAAGATTTCGGCATTACACCACTCGAAGCAATGGCTGCAGGTAAACCGGTTTTAGCTTATGGGAAAGGTGGTACTTTGGAAACCGTTGTATCCGGGAAGACAGGTGAATTTTTTTATGAACAGACACTTGAATCCATGGAAGATGGCCTTGCCAGGCTTCTTTATAATGAGCAATTTTACGATGCAAACACGATTCGGAAACATGCTGAGAACTTTTCAATCGAGATTTTTAAGAAAAACATCAAAAAACATATTTCAGATTAAACGCTTATATGGAAAATCTCTCTCTTTACAGAAAATACAGACCATCAAATTTTGAAAACCTTGTCGGACAGGAACACATAAAAACAACTTTAATAAATGCAATCAAATCCGGGCAAATCGCTCATGCTTACGTTTTTTCCGGACCTAGAGGTACGGGGAAAACTACAAGCGCAAGACTAATGGCAAAGGCTATAAACTGTGAAAACTTGAAGGAAGGATTTGAGCCTTGCGATAATTGTGATTTTTGCAAAGAAATATCAAAAGGTAGCCTTATTGATGTGATTGAAATAGATGCAGCTTCAAATAATGGCGTTGATGAAATGAGAGAACTTAAGGAAAATATTTCGTTTGCACCCACAAGAAGTAAGGCAAAAGTATATGTGATTGATGAATTCCACATGCTTTCCAAAAGTGCATTTAATGCCTTACTAAAGACATTGGAAGAACCACCCGCAAACGTATATTTCATTTTGGCGACAACGGAGCTTCATAAAATTCCGGAAACCATTCTTTCAAGGTGCCAAAATTTTGAATTTAAAAGAATTTCTTCCGAGGAGATGACTAAAAGACTTTTGTATATTGCAAACGCTGAAGGAATTGAAGCTGAAGAATCGGCGCTTATGATGATTTCGAAACATGTAAACGGAGGCCTTAGGGATGCAATCAGTCTTCTTGAACAATTGTCACTTTCTGAAAAAATCACGCAGGAATCCGTCGCAAGACTTCTTGGAATAAGCAGTATCGAGCTTATTAATTCTTATTATCAAGTAATAAAGGCGAAAGATACAAAAAAGGCTTTGGATTTTGTTGATAATATTTTCACTTCGGGTGTGGACTTGAGGCAGTTTATTCATGATTTTATAAATTTGCTTCGAGAAAAAGTGATGCTTTGTTTTTCCGAGAATTATCTTAACGCAGTTCCATTGTATGTGAATTTGATTGAAAACTTCCAAAGGGCCATGAAAGAATTTAATCCGGAAATGCCAAAACTCGCGCTAGAGATGGCTACGGTGAGGGCTACTTTTGATTTTCAAAAAATTTCCACAGTTCAAGATATCCCGGGAGAAAGTGCATATATTCCAAGTGTTGAAGCAAATAAAACTGAAAATATAAAACCGCAAATTAATCAAGGATCTCCAAAAAATGAAAAGCTTGATGTGATAGTGGAACAAAAACCGGAACCGATTTTGGAACAGAATGGTTCTACCAATGAGCAGGACATGCCCGCTCAAGTAGTTGAAAAAAAAGTTGAAACTAAAGACAATGTGGCTGAAGGTCCTTCCAGTGCAAACGATTATGATTCTTTGAAGGAAAATTGGATAAGCGTATTAAATCATATTTCAAAACCCACGATTTCAAGATCGCTTAAGACCGGGAAGCCGGTAAAAATCGATGGAGATGCTTTAGTTCTCAAGTTTTTTTCGAGTTTTCATAATGAGATAGTTATGAAAACTGAAAGTAAGGTGGAAATCGAAAAAAGTATTTTTGATGTAACGGGGAGAAGGCTTCAGATAAAATCCATTGTTGAGGAAAAACAAATGGATGAAGAATATAGAATACCGGATAAAATTGATGTTCAAGTACAAAAAGCGCCTCCAGCTCCCACAGTTGCACCAAAAATCGACAAGGCGACAAACGAAGCACTTGATATTTTTGGTGGAAAGCTTGTTTAAGTTTCCAACATTTTTTCAAATTCGCTTTCGGAGAGGCATTTTATTCCCAGTTTTTGTGCTTTTTCCAGTTTTGAGCCGGCACTTTCCCCGAAAATCAAGAAGTCCGTGTTTTTTGATACACTTGAAGATACGGAACCTCCTTTGGATTTGATTAGTTCGGAAATTTCATCTCTGGTAAATTTTTCCAATGAACCTGTAAGAACGAATGTTTTTCCGGAAAAGGCCTCATCATTTTTTGAAATCAAATGGCCGGTTTTAAGAATCACACCGGATTTTTCGAATTCGAGAAGTAAATTTATATTTTTTGAATTTTTGAACCAATCAAAAATCGATTTCCCAATTTTTTCACCGATTTTATCAATGCCAATGAGTTCTTCTATACTAAGGGCGTTTATTAAATTTAACAGATCGGAAGGCTTAAAAACTCCTTCTATGTTTTTTTCGTTTACCAGAAATTTTGAAAAATCAAATGAGCCTTGTTGGCCTAAGTACCTTATTCCCAGTGAAAAAAGAAATTTATTTAGCTCGATATTTTTTGCATTTTCTATCGCGTCGAGTATGTTTTGTATTTTTTTGTCTTTAAAAAGCGGTAGAGTTGATAGATCTTGAGCTTTCAAGTTTAAAATATCCGAAGAGATTGAAACAAGCCCATTTTCAATCATTAATTCGAGATTTTTTTTACCCAAGCCTTCGAGGTTGAAAGCCTTTCTGGAAACGAAATGTTTTAAGGATGCCTTCAATATCGCAGGGCAGTGAGGGTTTTCGCATCTTTTCGCCGACTCCGAAACATCGCGATAAGCCTTTTCTCCGCAATAGGGACAATTCTCCGGAAAAATGAATGTGTGCTCATCCCCTGTTCTAAATTCCTTTAGCACGCTAACCACCTCGGGGATTACATCCCCGGCCTTTTGAATAATTACCGTGTCACCGATTTTAATGTCCTTTTCATTTATATAATCTTCGTTGTGTAGAGTGGCCCTTCTTATTGTAGAACCCGCAACCAGCACGGGTTTAAATTCCGCCACCGGTGTAAGAGCGCCGGTTCTTCCCACTTGGATAACTATTCTTTCGATTTTTGTGCTCACTTTTTCCGCCGGGAATTTGTATGCAACAGCAAACCTGGGGTGTTTTGCTGTTACTCCCATTTGCTTTTGAATTGATAAATCGTTTACTTTCACCACAATTCCGTCGATTTCATAAGCAAGTGTCGGGCGAAGGCGTGTCCACTCTGAGATAAAGTTCTCCACTTCTTCAATATTTGCACATTTTTTATAGTGTTCGCAGATATGAAGGCCATAGCTTTTGAGTTTTTTAAGTAGTTCTTCCTGGGTTTTCACTTTTATATTGTCGTTTTCGCCTATTGCATAAAAATACATTTCAAGGTCTCTTTCTCTCGTAATTTCAGGGTCGAGTTGGCGAACACTACCCGAAGCGCAGTTTCTTGGATTTGCAAAAAGCGGAAGACCGAGTTTTTTTTGATTTTCATTTACTTTTTCGAAGCTTTTTTTCGGCATAAAGACCTCGCCGGAGGCTTCGAGGTCGATTTTTTCGTTTAAATGATGTGGAATATTTTTAATAACTGAAATCGTGTGAGTCACATCCTCCCCGACTACGCCATCACCTCTTGTAATTGCCTTTATTAATTCTCCATTTTTGTAATGTATTGTAATGTTTAAGCCATCGTTTTTCAGCTCGCAGAGATACTCTAATTTTGAATCTGTAAGTTTCGATATTCGCGCTTGCCACTGAGACAATTCTTCAACTGAAAAAATATCTTCGAGGCTTTTTTTGGGTGTTATGTGTGCGGTTTTTTGAAATTTTTCGGATGGAGATTCCCCCACTCTTTGTGTAGGTGAGTTTTCGTCTTTTAGCTCCGGAAAGGCCTCTTCAAGGGTTTTTAGTTCTCTTTTCAAGCTATCATACACACTGTCGTCGACTTTCGGGTCTTCAAACATAAAATATTGCTTATTTAAAGCGGAAAGTCGCTCCCTTAGCACTTTTATTCTTATAATCGCTTTGTCTTTACCGGTCGTTGCCATTTGAGGTTTGATTTAAGCCGTAAAATTTGGTATAATAATATGATAATTTTAACATTAAGTTAAGGAAAAAAATGAGTGGAGAAGAAAATATAATCAGCGAAGAAGTACAAAAGGAATTAAACAAACCCCTTGCTAATCCTTCGGGAATGACTCTTTCCGATCAGCAATTTTTAGATAGAGTAATAAAATTTGTGAACGAAGGACGAATAAATCTTTTTAGCGTTGATTCGGTGATAAATCATGCGGTTTATGACAATTTGGAGCCAAAACTTCAAGCAAAAATCGAAATCGAGGCTCTTACGGTTTTGTCTTCCATTAGGGAGATAAAAGGGCTTTATGATGCGGGATATGTCAACAGTTATCAGATTCAAAATCTCGTTGCTAAACTCAAGCTATATGTGACGAATATTGAGGAAACGGGTGGTGATGTGTTTATTATTTAAACGAAAAAATTATGGGTGAAGGTCCAGAAAACATTGGAGAAAATCGTCCTGAACTAGTTGATGGTCTGGAGAGTCAGGGAAACGAGGCACAACAAGCACATGCTGATGCTGTTGCTAAGGATGCTTCTAAAACACCTGAAAATGGGAAAGAAGGCACTTTAGGTGTGGATCCCGTGACAACTGAAGTTGCCACAGAAGTAGCTACTGAAACACCTGTTTCAAAAGATGAAACTCCTCAAACCGACTCTGAAGTTGCTACTGAAACACCTATAACCGGTGCAGAAGCCGGTACTGTAACTCCGGAATCAGCTGTTGAAACACCAAAAACCGAATATGAAATTTTAGTAGATGAAGCGGGAGGACCGAATAAATACACAAAAATGCTTAGTGATGTGGCCGAACAAACGCCTCAAATCGCTGAACATCCTCTTTTTAAAGCATTGATAATCCTTGCTGCCAAATATGGTGGGCTTTTTGATGCTCTAAGCAATATCGGTGTTTCCTTCGATGAAAGAATTAACAAAGAGGAATACAATAACGAAAAACTCGAATCCGATGATGCCCAAAAGCTACTTGCTCTGCAAACAATTTCAACGGCAATCAGCGAGGATTCAATAAATTTCAACAGAAATCCAAATGAACAAACCGAGTCTTCTTCCACTCGTTTTGCTGCAGGCGTGTTGTTTGGTAGTACGGACGGTACGACTCTTACTCTTGCAGACAGAGAAATCACAGATCCTTATCAACTCGCAGCAAAACTGGATAAAGGCCATTTCGACGCTTCTTCAAACAACACAAAAGCCTATGAAAAGGTGACAAATCCGGATGTGTTTTTTGCAAATATGAACTCCTTTTCGGCGGGTTCCGTTGTGTTTTTCAATGTAGAAGAGCCGAAAACCGAGGAGAAAGACAAAAAAGAAAACAAGTTGCCGTTTACGATCAAGCCAATGCTTTCGGGTGTTCTCGATGGAAACGGAAATATTCTTTATTTCGGGCCATCCAAAGATGATAAAACTCCGAAAATCAGAAGAATTGCAATTGTGGACATGAAAGACAAAGCGTTTAAAATAGAGATGGTGATGAAAAAAGATCCGGGTGCACTTAAAAATATTGTTTCGGGAAATACCGCGCCGGCAGTCACACCTGCTGTTGACCAGGTCGCTCCTGCTCCTGCCGCTGCCCCTGCTCCTGCTCCTGGTACCGCTCCTGCCGCTGCCGTTGCCCCTGCTCCTGCTCCTGCTCCTACCCCTGCTCCTGGTTCTGCGACTGGTACGTCTACAAATCCTACCAATTCACCTACTCCAGGCGCTACACCCGCTCCAGCCACTGCCGATACCCCTCAACAAGCTACCACCGCTATCTAATTAAAAATTTCTCCTTAAATAAACATATGCAATGACAGACCAAACTCAACAAACCACAGCCCAAACAAGCGGTTCACAAACTGGTTCTTCCGCAGCAGACTCAAGAGTTCCGGCCGGTCTTGTCCTTGATAAGGCTAAAACTTCAGAACAATACATGCGTGAAGCTGAGGCCACCTATATTATTCCAGTAATCATTCGGGATAAATTCCCCGATTTGATCAAGCTTATCGTGGAAACGGAATCGATGGATAAAGAAGAGCGCGAATACTGGCTTTCCATTATGCCCGTGATGACTGAAGAGCAAATCGTAAAACTTCGAAATATTCTTTTAAACGAAAAAGAACAACTTTATAAAATCGACCAGGAGTACCAAAACAAGGGTGCTAAAAAAGATATTAAACCCTTGGATGAAAGCAAGATTAAAGAAAGAATTGAAAAACTAAAAGAGGCTGAAAAAAGTTCGGAAGAAGAAGAAAAAGCCAAAGAAGCCGAACTCCTTAAAATGCTCGAAACCATATAAGTTTATCTCAATACTTTTGAAGTATCCGAGTTGGAATCGTTTTGAAGTGAGGTTTCTTCAACGGGCTTAGCAATTACGATAAGCCTTCTTAAATTTGTTCCCACCGGTGTACAAGTGATTAAAGTCAATGTCTCGGTTTCCGTTTGTTTCAGTACCTCGATTTGTGTCGGTTTTACTTCGAATTTTTCTTTAATTTCATAAATAAACTTCTTTTGATTGTAATACACCACCACTCTATCGCCCACTTCCACGTCGTGTAATAGAGCAAAAACATCTTTAAATCTTCCCGGATCCCATGGAAAATATGAAGAATGCCCGGTTACCACTATATTTCCGTTTTCACCCGGAAGGCTTGTGCCCGGATAATGAACCACTCCACCTCGAAGAGCCTCTTGAATATCTTTTTCAAGCGCTTTCCAATCTCTTTGAATCAGGTTCTCACTACTTACTCGAACAATCGGAACATTTTGGTTTATTCGAGGAATAACGATTCTATCCGTTGTTGGCATTATTTCCATATCCAGTGGCGGAACTTGTTTTTGTTGCACTTCTTTAGCTCCGGATGGGGCTACAATTATTTGAGTTTTCGTATCATTTGAAATATCCACTAGGTCTGTAAGTGGGCTTTCGGTTGCCGTGCCCGTGATTTCCGTGTATTTACTTGTAATAATCTTGTAGTACGCAGGTGCGTTCATAAGCAAAAAAAGGGCAACTAAAATCAGTGCTGATACAACTAGTTGCTTGATAATTCCGTTTATTTTCTGCGAAATGCCTTTTCCCTTATTTTCAGGAGGCAAATGCAATTTTGTGTTTTCTTCGTTCATTGTTTTGTTTTCCCTTATATTATAGCCTATTTTTGGCTTATTTTCAATTTTTATCCCGGATTTTGTATAAATTTTTTAAATTTGACCGAAAGGGCTTTTATATGGGATAATTTAGTGTATCTAATGTAATGGCAAATGGAGGAAAAAATTCTATATGACAAATATTTCGATATAGAAAAAATCGCCGATGAAATCGCTAATTACTTGAAAGATTTCAACCGAAAAAGGTTCATCGACGCCTTTTATTTTGCCGAAAAGGCTCACCGTTCACAACTTAGAAAGGACGGAGAGACGCCATATATCGTTCATCCCGTTTCCGCCACGAAAATCCTTATGGCCATTCACGCCGATGAGGATATTTTGATTTCCGCGCTTCTACATGACGTACCGGAAGATACAACTTTTACTCTAAACGAAGTGAAGCAAAAATTTGGAGAAAAGGTGGCTTTTTTGGTCAACGGAATAACAAAACTAACCGCTGTCCATTACAAAAACGAGAATCTCGAGTCTATTGATAGTCTTAAAAAGATGTTTTTTCATATCGCCAAGGATCCGCGAGTGATTATCATCAAATTGGCCGATCGACTTCACAATATGAGAACTCTCACTTTTGCCCGTGCCGACAAACAAATTCGTACCGCGAAGGAAACCCTCGAAATTTACGTTCCCGCTGCGAATATTCTTGGGCTTTATGTGATTAAAAGAGAGATGGAGGATCTTTGTTTTTCTTATCTTTTTCCCACAGAATTCAATAATTTGAAGACCAAAATCGAAGAGGACGAAAAAAAGCACCATGCGGATGTGGAAAATTTTAAAAAAGATTTGGTGAAAAAATTTTTCGATGCCGGAATAGAAGCCGATGTTCAACTCACAAAACACAGTCTTTATGAGATTTATAAAAAACTTTGCGATATTGGTAGGCCTTTTGATTATATCGATGACGGTGTGCTTATAAATGTTGTTGTAAAGAATAAGGAGGATTGTTATCGGGCGCTAGGAATCATTCATGCCAATTATTTGCCGAAATCCGATAAATTTCAGGATTTTATTGCAAGCCCCAAGATGAACGGATATAGCGGTCTTCATACTTCCGTTTTCGGTGTAAAAGGGCTTCTTACGGATATTCGAATTATGGACGAGGATATGGGGCTTTTTGCGAGTTATGGAATTATGTCGCCATTTTTTAAAGAGATGAATACGGGTAAAGATTTTTATGCGGAGAACAAGAACTATTGGGCGAAAATGATTGTGGAAACACAAAAAATTCATGAATCCGATGAATTTATTTCAAACCTTAAATCCGATATTTTCGAAGATAGAATTGTAGTTTATTCATCCAAAGGAAGCTCAATTAATCTTCCGAAAAATGCAACTTTAATCGATTTCGCTTACGCTCTAGGCTCGGAAACCGGCAATCATGCGATAAATGCGGTTGTAAATAATCAGGTGAAACCGATTACGACGATTCTCAAATCCGGTGATGTAGTTCAAATACGCACTCAAGCTCAAGCAGAACCCGAATTTTACTGGATGAATTTCGCTAAAACCACCTTCGCAAAAAACAAAATCAAAAATTATTTCAATAAAGTGGATGACGGCAAAAAGAGCAAAGCTGTTATTAATATGCTACAAAGGGAGCTGGATATTGCGGGTCTAGGTTATTGGAAAGATTTAAAATTTCGAAGTGTTCAAAAAACTTTGAAAAAGGTGAAAAATGTTATTTATCGAAATTGGAAAGATGTGTTTGAGGCTATCTCAAACGGAGAACTTCAGCCTGTAACTTTGGTAAAAGCTCTTAAAGAAAGAAAGTTTGTCTTTGATTTTGACCAAATTTATAAACCGGGCAAAATGGTGCGAATGAAGATTGTCGCTAGTGATAGGCCCGGGCTTGCCACGGATATTACAAATATTATCGATAGAAATTCTATAAATATGCGCTATTTCAAGGGTTACAATCCCCCGTTTATGAAAAGTGCGTATTTCGATATCAGGTTTTTCGCTAAAGATCCGAAAGAAATTGGAAGAATTTTTTATGAAATAAGGCAAGTTTCCGGGGTTAAAACCGTTAATCGAGTAAAACCGACTCAGCTTATTTTGTTCCTTTTATCTTTCATTTTTACTGTTTTTGTTTGGGTATCAAATAGCTTCCTTATAAATTATATTATCGAGAACGGCTTTCGAAAATTCAACAGCTTGCTTGCTTATACTCTTCTTTATGTGGAGCTATTTATGCCGCTTGTTTCAGTCATTTTCCTTACGAATGTGCTCGGCAAATATTACCCCGCACTTATTAATAAACGAATAATTTGGGCTTTATCCTTTGTTGTGCTTTCTCTTTCTGTACTTTTTATTTTCACGAGGTACATAAACCTGAACTTGGAAATCGACTCCAAGATTATGGCAGGTGGAGTAATTATCGCATATTTTTATCTCTTTTTGAGATACAGAAAGGTGATGAAGAATTAGTTTATGATGAAAACTTAAAGTGCATCGTGTCGCCGTCTTTGACCGTGTAGTCCTTGCCTTCAAGCCTCATTAAGCCTTTTTCTTTTGCTTTTGCTTCGCTTCCGGAATCCACGAAATCTTTCCAACATATCACCTCGGCTTTGATAAAGCCTTTTTCGAAATCAGTGTGAATTACACCTGCCGCACCCGGAGCAAGGGTTCCCTTTTTTATTGTCCAGGCTCTTGATTCTTTGGGACCGGAAGTGAAATAAGTGATAAGGCCGAGGAGGCTATAAGATCTTTGGATCAGAGTTTCAAGGCCGGACTTTTCAATACCCAAAGACTTCATATATTCAAGGGCTTCATCGGGCGAAAAATCGATTAGTTCGTGTTCCACTTTTGCACAAATTGGCACAATCAGTTCCGGGTTTTCCACCCCTATTGTTTCGGAAGCCTTAATAGGATCGAATGTTTTAAGCTTCTCTTCGGAGATATTTACTATAAAAATCGTGGGCTTGAAAGTGAGAAGATGAAGATCTTTTAAGGCCTCGATTTCGTTATCATCAAAATCGATTGAGATAGCTCTTTTGCCGGCCATAAGTCCATCGTTTAATTTTTCGAGCACTCTTAAATATTCAAGCTTGTCTTTTTGATTGGATTTTGCGTCGGATCTGGCTTTGTATAGGCGTTTTTCTACGGTTTGAAGATCGGCCAAAAGAAGCTCCGATTCTATAATTTCCCTATCGCTTTTGGGATCCACTGTGCCATGAACGTGTGTGACATTCGGGTCGTCAAACCATCTGATTACGTGAGCGATCGCGTCGCATTCACGAATATTTGCAAGAAACTTGTTTCCAAGGCCCTCTCCCTGAGAAGCACCTTTAACGATTCCCGCTATATCTACGAATTTTATTATCGCCGGGATTGTTTTTTCGGATTTGGAAACCTGCGAAAGAAGATTTAATCGTTCATCGGGAACTTCCACAATTCCAACATTCGGATCGATTGTGGCAAAGGGATAATTTGCGGTTAGCGCCTGAGAACTTTTCGTTAAAGCATTAAAGATTGTTGACTTCCCAACGTTTGGAAGCCCTACTATTCCTATATTTAAAGACATAATTTATTTGTTACTTTTCAACGGTTTCAAGATTTACTTGATGGATATCTTGTCTGATAGATTTGTGGGTTCGATTTTCTCTTTTTAATTCTCTTATTTTCTTGATTTGGGCTACAAGCCTGTCTTTTGAGAGATCGAGCGCCTTTGTGAGAAGGTGGCTTGCCTCTGTTGCTACAACGTTTTCCGATCTGGGCATTGAAAGCGTCATGTCAACGGAAAAAGCATCGTGTTTTTCAAACTTTTCGATATTTATTCTAAGTGTGACGGAATCTCTATCGTAAGCCTCAAAAAGCCCTTCGAATTGAGAAACCTTTTTTTCTGCGTACTCCTTGAATTTCTTCGCCTCCGTGTCTGTAAGATTCCTTTGTGAGAGAATTAATTCCATAAAATTGGGGTTAAAATATTCGCGGGCCAAATTCATTATAGCAGATCCAAAAATGCGGACAACTTGTTATTATAAAGCCTAGGGTGTATAATGTATTGATCTAACAAAAACATTATGAAAATCAACGACCTTCCGGTAATAGGAAGAATCAATCACACTTTTAATCGAGTTCTTGCTAATTTGTTGATTCTCGCTTTCGTATTCTTGGCACTTGCAGTGTCGATTTTAGTTTACCCGCCCGCATTAACAATTATGGCCGCTCTTCTGCTTATGGTGGCTTGTTTTTCTCTCTTAAATATCGCTTACCATGTTTATGTATACAAAAAGCGATATTTGAAATTATTCAAGTTTTTGGAATAATCGATTATTCGCAGGCTCCTTCTTTGATTTCTTTTGCTCCGGCCTTTTCCGCGAAGCATGAGTTTGAAAAGGTCTGTGAAATCATTTCGCAATTTTCTTCCTGATTTTCGCAATTTCCAAGCACTTGTCCGCAAACGGGTGCGTAAAGTTCCATGCAAAGTGTTCCTTCGTTTTCTATTACTTCCACTTTCGTTTCGGAGGCTTCTTCTTTTTCAGAAGTGGAAGCTGATTCAGTTTCGGTGCTTTCAACTTCGAGTTTATCCCCTATGGTGCTTTGTTCTTCTGTTTCAGATGTGATCGATACAAAATTATCCCCCTGATTTGTTTCATCCAAAGTATACTCAAAACCGCTACAAGAAGATAAAATAAAGAGAGAAAACATTGCGACTGCAATAAAGATTTTTCTTTGCATAGGCGTGTGGGCTAAAAATTGATCCGCCCTTATGATAACTCAAAAAAAATTTCTGTAAACTAGAAGCTGTGAGAGAGTTTTGTGTTGTCGTATACTTGGCTTTTTGCAAAGGTTTTTGAGCTTTTGATAATTTTTTCACCACCGAAAATTTTATCTTTTATAAAAGCTAATTTCTTCTTTAATATTTCGTTTTTTTCAGCGTTTTTTTCGAATTGAGAGGGTTGAAGAGCATAAAAAATATAACACTCCGCGAAATCTTCATATGGGTCTGTGGCACCATACAGGGAGCAAAAATCCGCATTTTTAGAATTTTGAACCTTTGCCGTGTTGTTTTCCCAACTTATCGAGTAAAAGTCCACACTTGGATCATCGGATTTTACCGGTTTCCCAAGGTCCACAAATGTGCTTTTTTGAGATGATGAGCCTTGTAGATAACTTCCGTCCACAATGTGTCCCAATTCGTGAATTAGGACAGCTTTTAACTCAGTATCACTTATATCATTGCATCGAATGCTTATTTTTGTGCCGTTTGCGCCCCCCCTTTTTTCGTTTTTATCGTAAACGAGTTCAATTTCTTTTAGGCCTTGATATTGGTTTGCGGGAATTTTTGAAAGTGTAGACGATATAATTTCTTTGCAGGAATCAACAGATCTCTGTGAAAGTAAACTTGAATCCGAGATCGTTTCTTTAAAGTAAAAATTGTTACTAAAATTTTCCGTTTTAGTTGGCGTGGTTGTTGAAATTATTGAATTTCTGGCTATTTTTTCATTTTGGATCTTTGAAATATCCATTCCGGGAGTGACGACGATGAATCCTTCATTATTTACCGAGTAATCCGTTTTTGAATCGGCTTGGGAAAGTGTCGGATTTGTTGCAAAATTTTCGCTATAAGTGGTGGCATTATCAATTTGAACGTTTTCATTTATTAATACTATTTTCTTGGCGACCGTAGAATGGCTGAAGAAAGACAGAAAAATAAAAGAAAGCAAAAGCAATTTGAAAGGTTTTCGGAAAAAATCGATAATTTTCACAATATTTTTTGCCAAGATTATTTTGAGCTTTTCTCTTCTCTCCATCGGATTTTTTTAAAAAGAGAGAATTTTAACCTTTTTCAGTTTTTTGTCAATCCCTACTCGTTATAAATAGGTCCCATGTTTTAGAATTTTATTAATTTTTTAGCTTTTGTATGAGATTTTTACGAACAACGGATAGCTTTCTCCTGCGGAAAGCTATCCTCGTTTCGCAAAAAATGCAAAACATAAATGTTTTGACCGAGCCATTTTTTTGCTCAAATGTGTTCTTAAAAAATCCCACACAAAAGCCATTTGTTAATAAGGGGAATTCTATTCCGGTTCAATACAAAAAATCACTTTCTTTTTGAAAGTAATTTGGTGGTGCCGGGAGGCAGAATTGAACTGCCGACACATGGATTTTCAGTCCATTGCTCTACCACTGAGCTACCCCGGCGAAAAACCTATTTTGAATACGCAGAGATATTAATGTGCTTTCTTAAGTTTGGCAAACTTTTTTTAAAAAAAGGCGGGACTTATTTTGTAAGCCCCGCCTTAAATTTATTGAATTAATATTACATTTCTTCCTTTTGCCTCATTCTGAAGATGAAGTATGCGCCCGCCAGGAACATAAGAGTATAAAGGTAGGTGTTGAATTCGGGGACTAGATTGATGACGTCAAATTCCGCATCCTTATTCGGTTTAATCAATCCAGTCTCTTCATCCATTATTAAAATTTCACCGGATAATTCGTCATTATCGATGGCATATATTCTCCATCTATATGATGTGAATCCCAAAGGTTGTGTTATATCAAATTGTGTTGCGTTAGGATCGTTAATTGTTGCTGTTTCTACTACATCAGAATAATCCGTGTCATCGATTGTGGTTACATCTATCACATATCTATTTACCGTGGGATCCGTGAGTGCTATCCATCTAAGTCTGGGTGTTGTGTCGCCGGTATCATATCCGTTTTTCGGACTTACTTGAACAACCGGTCCCGGGGGTGTGCCATCGATGACGAAATCGACAACTCCTTGGGTAACCTCTTCCCATCCACTGTATAAACCAGCCTGATTTCTTGCTTGGACTCGCCAATAATATGAACCATCGGCAAGTTCCTGGCCTATTGAACCCTCAGTATAGAAACCGTCCTCCCCCAATTCTTGACCTACCGAAAAGGATTTGGATCCTTCAGTTAAAAAGCCCGATGAGAAATCCACGACTAGAGATTCGAATTCTGAGTCGGTTGCTATCTGAATTTGATATTCTACCAAATCGTTGTTTTCATCATCAATGTCGAAGGTTAAAGTCGGTTGTTTTTCGCTTGTTTCCGAGCCATCTACAAGTTCCGGAGGACCTAAATTCGTAACTTCCGGAGCTGAGTCGAAAATCCAGTTGAAGTTGTTTGGTAAACTTGCATGTGGAATTGAGCCGGTGCCCCTGGCATCGATTGCGGTGGCGTTAGTATTGAAAGAATCTTGCACATCAAGGTTGGAGATGGTTCTTGTGCCTTGTGGATTAATGTACCAAATAGCCTCAGGCGTACCTCTATCTTCGAGTAGCGCACTTGATCTTAAAACCAATCTATTAGATTCAGACTCACCTTGGCAAGTCCATGTTCCCGTAATTGTAGTTGTGGAACCGGCTTCGAAGACGAGTTCGGAGCTACCGATTTTTGAAAGATTATAAAAGGTAGTACTTCCGTTTATATTGTGGCTTCCTGCTCCAAGGACCACCGTACTTGTGCCGGCATTGAAGGTGGAGCCCGAATCAACATCCCAATCACCACCGATATTGAGAGTATGTGATTGAGCGTTTACAATACCCGATACCAAATGGAAGGATCCATTGATAGTTTGAGCTGCTGAAATTGTTACTATTGCTGCCGGATCCTTTTGAATTTCCAAATTGTAATATGGTACGGTTTGACCTGGAATAGAAACCGAAGCAACTCCCACATACCTAATTGTTCCGTTGTTCGGATTGAAAGCCGTTGTTTGGGCGTACCTTGTGATATTCTGTGATACGGAAAGAAGTTTTGAGCTTCCCGGAGCGGTGAAACTACCTGTTGACGAACCGTAGCCGATATCCAAGCTTTCTGCTATTGTGAGGTTTGATGTTGAGAAATCCACTACGGCGGATGCGGCTGTCACACTGTTTACATCCAATGTGCCACCCACACTCCAATCTCCGGAGCCTGAAGTAAATGTTCCGTAATCAATTAATGCATCATTTGTTACCGTTACGTTTCCTCCACTTGTGCCTCCACTGTATCCATCATAAATACCTCCGTTTTGGGTGAAGTTGTTGTCGATTAAAATTGCTGTACCGTTTTGATTAAATTCTCCGGCTGTTACTGTAAAATTATTATCAAACCGGATTGATCCGCTTGTGGGGGCATTTAAGACTGTAGTTGCGGAATTTAAAGTAATGTTTGGTAATAGTGCTGTGTCCGGAATGTTCACGGTTTGGGCTGATGTACTTGAAAAAGCAATTGTGCAATTTCCTCCATCAGCATCGGCCGAATAAGTGAAGGGGCCTTTTGCCTGGATGGTGGAACTGGAACAGTATCCATCCAAAAAAGAAAGCGTGCCGTATACTTCTCCACCTGAGATATACATTTGTTGACCGTCTCCTATATCGAAGGTGAGATTGTTGAAAGGTAATGCAACGGAACCTTGAATTGTACCGGTAGTGCCATTGAAAACAACGGTTCCACCGTTTGCATCGAATGTCGTTCCTCCATTATAGGCCAGTTGATAGTTTACACTAAAAGTTTTTGATGCAGATGGAGCCTTAAATGTTCCCGTTGCTCCACTTCTTCCCAAAGTGAATGTTCGAACGGTTATGTTATTGTTACTAAAGTCCACGTTTACATTGTTTGCGCCTCCGGAATAGTTGTTTACCGTTAGATCACTAGTTGAGTTCGTAAGAGTATAATCACCGGTTCCGGCATCGAAAGTTCCGGCATAAATCACTAAGTCGGTTGAGAATGTCATACTGCTGGCACCTCCTTTAAAGGTACCTCCTATGACATTAACCGTATTAAAGTTTGAAGTAGATCCCCCCGCCATTCCGGAAATATCATAGAGGCCACCGGATAAGTTCAATGTGAAACTGTGTGTCAATGTGGTTGGAGCAGCTGTGATTGTACCTCCCGATTGTGTTAGAAGAGAAGTAAAGCTTACCGTGGAACCACCTATGTTTACAGCACCTCCGCTTACTGTGGATGATCCTGCAGAAAATGCTCCATTTCCGGCATTTAGTGTTCCTGTACCAACTTGTATTCCTCCTGAAAATGTAACATCGGTGTTTGATGAAGAAGCTTTAAAAAGTGTCGAACTTCCGCTATTTGATACAAGTCTAACCGGTCCCACATAATTTACGTTTCTATTTACACTGTATTCAAAAGTAAATCCGGTTTTTCCATTTTCGTCGATTGAAAATCCCGGCAAATTTACAGTTCCTGTGCCATCGATGGTGCTTATTGTAACCGTGTTGTAATCATCACTTGCAATGAAATTTAAATAACCCGTTCCGGATTCTTGTCCATCAAAGGTGGAGGCATATACAAAATTTCTTGGCTCTAACACATTAATCACAGTTCCGGATAAACGAATCTTTCCGTTTGTGAGTGTGAGCGTGTTGGAAACCGAAAAATTGTTTGAAGCTGTATATAAGATGCTCGAATCAGTTGTCTGATTTATTGTAAAATTGTATAGAGTGGTGTTGTTAGCTATTGAAAGATTCGAACTTGCGTTTCCGTTTAATGTAAGAGTGCTGGTCCCCGCATTAAAATAAGAGGAATTGCTTATGGTAAAACTATTTGCAAAGCTTATTTGTGATGAACCGGCGTTGAATAAGCCGCCTTGGAAATTTGCTGTTCCTGTAAAAGTTAAGGTGGAATTGTTGGTATTAAAGGTACCTCCCGAGACAGTAAGGCTTGTTCCTGAAAGGCTTGTGAGTCCACCGTTGACCGTTCCTGCGGATAGAGTAAATGTGCTTGATACTGATGCCAACACGTTTCCAAATTGATCAGTCGTTCTAACCAGATCAAGGACTCCTCCTGATCCATTTACAGTAAGAGAGCTTGCAAAATTTGCGGTAACGGGGCCTTGAAAAGAAAGCCCTGTTCCATCAAAATACTCCGTATCCAGTGATAGTAAACCATTTGTAACGGTGACAGTATTTCCAAAATTTATAACAACCGAACTTGACGAAGGTACCGGGCGAAGTTCTGCATTTGGGTTATTAATTATCAATTTTGGGGAAGTACCGTTATTTTGAATATAAGCTTCGGTTGCAACAGAACCACTTAACTCAACCGTTAAAGAACCTCCGGAAAATGCCGATCCCACCAAATAATCCTGTAAAACCAGAATTTTACCTGTACCGTTTACTATACCATCTGTGAGAGTGAGTTCGTGTACGGTTATCCAGTCGGTGTTTATGGTTAAATTTCCTGAAGAACTAAGATTTACCTTCATTGAGTAAAAAGATTCCGTGGAAGTTCCATTCTGTATCTCGACAGTTTGTGTTGATGTTCCTGCATAATCGAATTCCATCAAGAATGATTCCGCACCGTCTCCCCAAACGGCATCGGGGCCGATTGTGAAATTTCCCGCCATTTTAGTATGATATGGAGCGTTTACTGTTACTGAAGTGGTTACAGAAAATGCGCCGTTTACATCCAAGGTACCGGTTGCTCCGCCATTAAAATCGGCTGTGCCGCTAATTGATGTTGTTGAGCCATCTAGTTGAAATGTTCCCCCTCCCATGTTTATAGTTCCGGCGTTTTGAGAAAATGTTCCGTTTACTTCTAATTTTCCTGTGCTAAAGGTCGCAGTTCCTCCGCTCTGTGTGTAAGTAGTGAATACCAAGATGTCTCCATCTGTTGCAGAAAAAGAACCGCTCGAAATAGCTAAAGATGAATTAAAAGTCCATGCACCAGTATTTGAATTTGAAACAACACTACCACCAGCGATGGTGAACGCTCCAATACTGTCTATCGTTGATGTTCCAGCCATAGATATCTCACCTCCATTTATGTTTGAGGCACCGTTTAAATCAAGGACTCTGCCACTATTTACAACGAGTTTTCCCTGAGTCATTGTGAAAGTTCCGTTTACTGTAAGATCGTAATTTGAAACCGTGTGAGTTACTCCGGATGAGGATTTTTCTATCGTTAGGTTGTATAAGGCTTTAGAAATATCAAGTACATCTCCTGTGCCACCGGCCAGTTTTACGGTACCATTATTCGTTGAAAAGGTTACGCCTGTGGCAATATAGACATAGTCATATAAGGACATTGTGCCAGAAGTCATTGTAACAACTGGGCTGTTTGATAGTGAAAATTCGCCCGAAACACTAACCGCGGCAGAGCCGAAATTCACAGTTCCGTTTGTGACGGAAACGTTACCGTTTACCGTTAAAGGGGCTGAACTGAAACTAATAGAACCACTGCCTGTCCAGTTGAATTCGCCAAGGGTTATTGTATTAGTGGTTGCTGTTCCAATCGATCCGTTGTAGTAGGAAGTACCATAATTTGAATACAAGCCAAGTACATTTA
>CAYODN010000005.1:0-24049 GCA_964402735.1 uncultured Candidatus Peribacteria bacterium
TGGGAAAACGGGCAAAGTTTTTACCTTTTTGTGTTCGAAATGAAAGGAAAAAGAGGACAGCTATATCGTCACAATTTCGAAAAAAACCTAAATAAATTAATATCGGAAGTTTATGGTGCAAATATTGAGTTTTCAATTGTACAAACCGGACCGGGAACATATTTCACAACAATAATAGGAAAACACAATATCGATTTGTGCACTCTTTTTAATAAAATGAACCATACGCCCGAAATTCGAAGAGCATTACCGGACATCGCAATGACTTTTATTGAACCCTCACTATACGATAAAAAACTTGAAGAATATAAAGGCGAATTTAAGGAATTTTTAGATGAAGTAGTTGTTAATTCAATTTTATCCCATCTTAGAGAGGGCCTTTCCACAATACGCAGTACACACAAGGGCCACACACTTCAAATTGCATGCGGAGAAAAGGTTTTCGACTCTGAAAATTTTAAGGAAATCACACCGGAACAGTTATCAGCAACACAAATTACACACATTTATAATCTTGGAGAAATAACTGAATTCAAAGAAGTGGAACTGGGTGTTAGAACTGTCGTTGACCCTCTGGCTGAAGTGCGTGCTATTGAAATGCAGCTGGCCGAAGAAAGAAATCCTGAAACACAAGAGGAAAAAGGCACAAGAAATGAAAAACCTTCTCAAGATACTCCTAAAAGAACCGAGGAAACCAAACCTATAAGGGCTAAAGATTTACTTCAAGGTCTAAACAACACCGCGAAAGCGGAAAGCTCCGGAGAAACGGGGGAAAGCCCTCAAAACGATATCTCCGGTATAATTATCGTAGAAGATCCGATTATTCAAGAAGAAGACATTCCTCTATTTGAAGAAAGAGAGGTGTATATCAATTAGCGCGTAAGCACCTTAAAAATCGCATATGCCGATTCTCCTCTGGAAATAGGCTCATTTGCCGATGCATATTTCACGGAAGATTCGATAATTCCGATTTTCTTGGCATATTCGAAATAAGAAGAAAACCAATCATTTTGTGAAATATCTACAAATGAAGACTCAAAATTTTCATTTTCCAGATCAATTCCGGCGCTTACAAAAAGCATCTTATAAAATTCAGCCTTACTTACGGAATTTGATGGCTTGAATGTACCATCGGAATATCCCTTAACAATGCCATTTTCAACGGCTGTATATAGGAATTCTGAATACCAAGATTCATTTTCGGTATCTTTAAATTTTAAAGCACCGACTTTTGTTTTAGTTTGTGTACTTTTCAAAATTAGTTTTAAAGCTTCCACACGGGTAACGGGATTATTCGGTTTAAAAGTGCCATCGGCGTATCCACCGATTACACCTTTGTTATTCAAGTATTCAATTGATTCATAAATGGAACTTTTTGAGGATACATCCTTGAAAACCGAATCTTTGTCCACTTTATTAACTTCAAACCAATCGGAATAGAAAGTCTGGCCATTGAAATCGATTTTGAGCCGATCTTTACCGGAATCACGAACAATAAATTTCTTGTTGATTTTGATATCATCGGAAAAAGAAGTCATATTAAGAAGAGGGGAGGAAATTCTGATTTTATCATTTACCGAGGAAATAAGAAGCTCACCCGAAAAGCCTTCCTTAAATTTATTTCCGTATTGATCGGCCATGGTTAAAGAAAATTTCAAATCCTTATTTTCATAATAATAAACCGGCTCGGTTTCAAATTTAAAAGTGAGAAAGGGTGGTTCTTGTGTTATAACCTCAGGTTCAGTGGTTCCTTCATTTGTATCCGTAACTTCAGTATTGGGAACAACTTCAGGTTCTTCATCAACAACCTTATTATCGGTATTTAAGTAGCTTTGAGCGGGGGTTTCTTCAACTTTTACCAAATTTTCCTCAACAACTACGGGTGTTGTAACGGTAGCCGTAGCAACCGGAGTTGCGGACGCACCGCTTAAATGTTTCTGAATGTACATTAAGGGGTTAATAGTTGTTGATAGAGCCTTTTCTTTGCCGAGTCCGGCATTAATAGCTGTGAAAAAATCAAGACCCGCATCGCTGGCTTCTTTCCATGTAAATGGCCAATATGGATGCCAAGGAGCGTTTAAATTATCAATTTGAAAGTGAATATGCGGAGTTGTAACAGTACCGGTATCACCGCTTTTTGCGATCATTTGTCCCTTAACGACAACATCGTTAACCGCGACATTTGTTTGGCTTAAATGAGAATATGAAGAAAAATAAGTGGTTTTTACAGAAGGATTATCATAGGAAGGCACATTGTTATGTTGAACAACAATATGCTTTCCAAAGCCGGAATCTTGTTGTGAAACCTTAATAACTACACCGTTTGCAATGGAGTAAATCGGTGTGCCAACCGGAATTTTGATATCTACAGCCAAATGAGAACCGGCATTTTCAACTCCATCAAGCTTATAATTTCCCATATAAGGCGTGGAAAATGCGAGTTTTGCATTTCTTATCGCATCATGCTCCGGATTTCCCCATTTAAGATCGTTATAGCTCATTTTAAGCTTAGCTGCATCATAAACCGGTATTGAAACAAGCTCGGAAGAAGTATAAGAATCGAAAGGAAGCTTATACCTATCGGCATTCAGGTGCACATAATCGGGGATTACGCTAACAGGGTAAACGGTACCGTCAAAAGCCTTGTGTTCAGGCAATGACACAACCGAAGTCTTGTACATGGTGGAGTTTCCAACAACACCAAGCAAAAGACCAATAGCAATGAATCCGACTACCGTGGGAGATATTCTGAAACAATTTTTCTTTATTTTTTTCATTTTTGTATTTTTATTTTTGTTTTTATTGTAAAATTATATCATATTTAAGGCATAAAATCAAATACGTGACTCAAAAAAAGACTTATAATTTGAAAAACATCAATGAAATCGCAAAATACCTCTCTGATAAGCTGAAAAACGGAGGCGTACTTACCTTGTCCGGGGATCTTGGAAGCGGAAAAACAACGCTAGCCAAAGAAATTGGAAAGTGTTTTCAGATAGACGATAAAACCATTAAAAGCCCTACTTACACATATTTAAGGAGATACCCGGAGAAAAATTTTTACCACGCCGATCTATACAGGATCAAAGAAAGTGATCAAATGGTGCTTTTGGAGCTCCAAGAGCTTATGGAAAACCCCAAAAACATCCTAATAATTGAATGGCCGGAGATTATCGAAGATTTATTAGCTAAAAACACTATAAAAGCCGAAATAAAGATCTTAAACGCGGAAACTAGATCAATATCAATTACTTAACCGCAACAAGGTTTTGATTCTTCGAAGCTATAAGAATATTGTTTTGATTTCGTAAGCTGATTATTTCATTTAGCCTGTTTCTTGTCGTTGGTCCGAAATATCCCGCACCAACATCTGTGGAAACGGCCACAATTCCTTGTGATTGCTGAAATTTAAATAAAGCGTGAGCGGTAAGGTCATCGAAATTGCCCGTGATCTTTCCTTTATAAAAATTCAAAGCATTAAGTTCCCTTTGGAGCCTCGAAACATCTGCGTTTATATCGCCTTTCATCAGTCCTTGATAAAATAAATCATCTTTCACAACTCCGTAAGTGTTTTCACTCACGGTAGGCGTGGAAACCGAAGAAATCAGCACAGGAGACACCACAGATGGAGCAATTGTTGTTACATTTCCATCGCATGTTGCATGTTTTTCGTCCCAGGTAAACCCGGGAATGGTTACATTATCAGCTATCGAAGGATCAACGCCATAAACCGTAACTTCAAGGTTTCTTTTACCAAAATTAAGAGCCCTTCTTAGGCCTTCATCTCCAAATCCCATCCAAATATCAAGTCGATCAAACGAGCCTTCCTCACCATTGGAAGATACAATCGCACCTCCTCGATCATGAACCGTACCGGTTCCAAAACCCGGAATATATAGCTTTGTACCGAAAGCGAAAGTTTTTGGAGCGGCAATCATACCGGGATAAACCTGCGTGCCATCCGCACCATTGGTTCCGCGTCCATTAAGCCTAACATCACCTTCATAAGTACCTGTTGTATATTTTTCTTGGCAGGGAAGAGGTGAATAATAAGCGGAAATTCTAAATACTTTTGTATACTCGGCAAAAACCACATTGCTCTTAAGAAGTGGAATTAAGAGAAAAAGAGCTGTAAACAAAACTATTCTTGTAAACTTCATAAATTGATTTAAATAGCCCAAAACTTGTAACACCATATCACATATTTTAGAAAATGCCAATCCTTCGTAGAATTTCTCTCTCCACAAATTCGCGGTCCCTGCCGTATTTAAGCCTTGAAAGTTGAATAAAGGCTTTTGCGGCAGCGGCGTCTCCGGGTTCGGCCCCGGGATTTTCGATATAATTTAAAGAAAAAGGTCTTGAAGGCTGGGTATCAACGGAAAGCTTCATCACAGCTTTAAACTTATCCATGTTTATTAGATCGAAATCCGTAAACACCGGAGCCATTTCTTTAGCCAAAAACTCCGCATCTTGAGCACCGATTTTATATGACATAATAGTACCTACGTTTCCAAAAACGGCGTCTTTAAGGTTTACTCCTGACTTTTTTCCGCTTGAATCGATTTGCGCAAGATATTGATGAGCCATATTTAAACTAAGTCGATATTTTCTGGCCTCGGACAAAATAGATTCGATACTATCGGTTACATAATTTTGAAACTCATCGATATAAAGGAAGAAATCTTGTCGCTGGTTCGCTTCCATAAGAGCTCTTTTGAAAGCCGCCATCTGAATTTTTTGAATTGTAATAAGACCAAGGAGGTTTGAGTTTATTTCACCAACCGAACCTTTTGAAAGATTCATCAGCAAAATCTTCTTATTCTGCATTACATCGAGAAAATTGAATGCTGATTTTGTTTGGCCGATAATGTTTCTAATCATTCCATTGGTAATGAACTGACCGAATTTAGCGGCAAAATAGGGGATCATCTCAGCTTTTTCCCTTTCACCCGTTTTTGCCATCTGATTATCCCAGAAAGAAGCCACAATCGGATTGGTCACAAATTTTCGTTTCTGCTTTGCAAAAGCATCATCCGTAAAAAGACGAACGATATCAGTAAGACATCCGCCTGCGGGATCCGACATCAGAGTAAGACATCCGTTTCTAAAATAATCTTGTATTCTGGGGCCGAAAATTTCCTCATCAAAAAGTTTAATCATTATGTTCATAGCATCAAGAGCCACCATTTCAGCCTCATCCGGATTCGCCGCTTCAAGTAAATTAAGCCCCATAGGACGTTCTATATCGGCGGGATTGAAGTATATTACATCATCCGCCCTTTCTCGTGGGATATATGGCAAAATATTATCAATAAGCGAACCATGAGGATCAACAACACAAAGTCCCTCGCCATTTCTAAGATCTTGCCTGATCATTAACTCAAACATACTGGATTTACCGGTACCGGTTTGTCCGATAAGATAGAAGTGTCTGAATCGGTCGGTTCTTTTCATGCAAACTTTTCGCTTAGCTCCGCGATAAATATTATATCCCAACAGAAGTCCATCCTCGGGTATATTTGAAGGTGCGGGGGCGATTTTATAGTTTTGCCAAGCGATAAGCGCACTTTTATTAAAGCGAGTCGAAGGAAAATGAAAAATTGAACTTAGTTCGTCAGTGGAAAAAATTTGAAATTTATTACTAAAAGTGGGTTCAAATGAACGCAAAATATAATTGGAAATGATTTTTTTACTGCTTTCTTTCGAACCGGATAGAGAATTACCGTTAATTGTGGAATATTGTGAAAAGGCCGATTTAATAGCTGAAAGATTCACAAAAGCCTCTCTTTTACTCGAAGAGGCACAGATAATTCTAATTCTGGTGTCAAATCCCACCTTGGAATTTTTATTATCGATTTCTTTAATTTCCTCTTCGGCCTGCGGTGTGTTTCTATCAGAAGACACAGGGCTTTCCTCTTTTTTCCCATAGTCACCCTTAACCAAAACATCAAAAATGAAAGACAACCAACTTAAAGGATTGTACCATTTTTTAGAGTCGCTTTTTTTATTTGAAAGTAAATCTGAAGCGGTTTTTCTGCCATGTTCTTGCCAGCCGTCTTTAACGGGGCGTGTTAAAATTTGTATCGCAACACCATCAGTGTGTGAAATTTTGGAAAGTGAAGAAATCAGAGTGTTAATAGGGTCTGCGGAAAACTGATTAAAAGTTTTCAAGGGATAAATATACTCTTTGGAAAGCTCAAACGAGCCTGCAACCACTTCGTGCTTTTCATTGAAAATATTGTAATCTTCAATTTGATCGACAACCGCACCGGGATAAAACGCGAGTATTTGTTTCTCAACGATTGGCGCAAGTTCACTGTTACAAACCATGTAAAAATGAATAATTCCATCTATTACCGCATATTCGAAAGAAATAGGGTCTTGGCCGCTTAATGCTCTATGCCACTCGTCTTGATAACTTGAGTGTAAAGAATTAAAGAATTGAGACATAACACTACAATTGATTTCTTTAAAATCACGCTTTTCGTATTGCTCTATTTCAAGCTCTCTTTCTTCTTTTGACTCGGTTTTTGGAATCTTTATTTCCAAAAAAACAAGACCCAGGGATTTATGAAAATAAATTTTTCGTTTTAAATAAATAACAAAAAAATACACAAAACTTAACAGCAGGAGTAGAAGCCCTGAAATGATTATAATAACCGAATAATTCATTTGATATATTTTTATCCTATTATTATACCAAAATTATTCTTTTTTGTCGATAAGAACTTGAACATTTGCTTCCTTAAGTTGAGCCTCGGGAAGCGGCGTAGGTGAGCCAAGCATTAGATCTCTGGCTTTTTGGTCTTTTGGGAAAGCGATTACTTCTCGGATATTTGGTTCATTGGCAAGAATCATAATTAGCCTATCAAGACCCCAAGCGATTCCTCCATGAGGAGGCACGCCATAAGAAAAAGCCTCTAGAATATGACCGAAACGTCTTTGGGTGTCCTCTTCGCTTAAGCCCAATAAATCGAATACTTTTTTCTGAGTGTGTCTGTTGTGAATTCGTACAGAGCCACCTCCAACTTCACTTCCATTAAGTACAACATCGTAAGCCTTAGCAAGTACATTGAGTGGATCTTTATCCAAATCTTCATCGTTTTTGGGAGATGTGAACGGGTGATGGCGAGCGGCGAGAGTCCCTGTTTCACTATCCTTTTCAAACATTGGAAAATCAACAACCCAAAGGAAAGCGAATAAATTCGGATCGATAATACAAAGTTTGTTTGCGGCAAAAAGTCGAATTTGACCCATAAAATTGCAACAAGATTCGAATTCTCCTGCACCGAGGAAAAGAATATCGCCGTTATTTAAGCCAAAATCGGTCTTTAAAACGGAAAGCAATTCATTGTTGAAATATTTTGCAGCACTACCCTTTGTTTCATTTTCTTCAAAAATTATATAAGAAAGTCCTTTCGCTCCATGATTTTTTGCAACTTCTTCAAATTCGGAAATTTCTTTTCTGGAAAATTTAGCTCCTCCTTCCACTTTCAGACCCTTCACAACTCCACCCTGGGAAACTATTTCCTTAAAAACGGAAAAATCGGATTTCGCGGCGATTTCACTTAATTCAAGTAATTCCATTTCAAAACGGATATCCGGTTTATCGCTACCAAATCTATTCATTGCTTCATGAAAAGTAAGAACGGGAAATGGTTTGGAAAGTAATTTTTTATCAGGAGCAAATCTCTCAACAACTTTTATAAGAATTTCCTCATTTACCTTCATTACGTCTTCAGGATCGACAAAACTCATCTCAAGATCCATCTGAGTGAATTCCGGTTGGCGATCTCCTCTTTGATCTTCATCTCTAAAACATCTTGCGATTTGAAAATACTTATCAAAACCGGAAACCATAAGAAGCTGCTTTAGTTGTTGCGGAGATTGTGGAAGAACATAAAAATTTCCGGGATAAAGCCTTGAAGGAACGATATACTCCCTCGACCCTTCGGGTGTACCCTTAATCAATATGGGTGTTTCTATTTCAAGAAATCCTTCTTTATCGAATAAATCTCTTACATATTTGATAACGTTTGAACGCAAAATCATATTCTTTCGAAGTTTTTCTTTTCTAAGATCGAGATACCTGTATTTAAGGCGAAGTTCCTCGGAAATGTTTTTATCTTGATCGATTTCAAAAGGAAGAACTTTGCTTTCACTGAGAATAGCTACATCATTAACTAAAACCTCTATTTCGCCACTTTCAAAATTTGTATTAATTTGGCTTTCCGGTCGCGCAGAAACAACTCCTTCAACCCTGATAACAAATTCACTTTTTATGGAATCGAAAACATCACTTAATTCAGGTTTTTTTGAAGGATCAAATACAACTTGCGTAATACCGTATCTATCTCGAAGATCAATAAAAACAAGACCACCGAGGTTTCTTTTTCGATAAACCCATCCCGACAAAACAACCGAAATGCCTAAATCGGTTTTTCGAAGCTCGTTACATTTATGTGTTCTATAAGCCATATAATTATTTAATTAATAATTGATTCGATTTCTTTAACAAACTCATCATCAAAATCAGCCTTACTATTAAGTTTTAATGTGTTGTCGGAAGAAAGTAAATGAATATAAATTTCATTACTTCCTTGTTTCGAAGACAAAAAACCGCTTAATTTTTTTAACTTATCATTGTCGCAGGTTTTTGGAATGGTAATCATAATGCCATTTTCACGTAATTCAACGAGGGAAACACCCTCCCTATTCCCATTATTATGAGAAATTTCCCCGAGATGTTCATCCACGAATGAAACACTTAAATTAAGTTTTTCATTATCATCGAAAATTCCTTGTTCTTTTGCGTTTAAAATCATTGAATTTAAAGAAAGTTTTTTTACGCTATCAATACTGAGTTGAAATTGATCTCGATTATAATCGAACTTTCCGACAAAAAGAGCCGGATCGTCTACGGAAAGATGTGCGGAAAATTGTGCATATGCCTTTGGAAACATAATCGCTCGCACTTTCGCACTAGGATCCTCGATTACAAAGGCTGCCATTTTATCACCTTTTTTAGTGGATAAAATTCGTAAATCCGAAATCATACCGAGTACTGTAACTTTTTTATTAACATCTTTTTTCGATAAAGCTGAAATAAGTTTACCTTTACCTGAAATATAACGACTAAGTCCCCTCAGAGGATGACCGGATACAAACATACCAAGAAGTTCTTTCTCCCATTTAAGATTTTGCATATCGGTGGAAAGAGGAACATCTTTCAGCTCCAAATCGGGGAGAGTATTGTTTTCCGTTTCAAGGGCGCCGAAAATATCAATTTGATTTTTATCGGATTTTTCTTGAACCGATTTTGCGTAAGAAGAAATTTCCTCATTACTTTCGGCAATTTGATTTCTGTTTCCAAATTCATCGAGTGCTCCGGATAAAGCGGCGGATTGTATGAATTTTTTATTTAATACTTTATAAGGGATTCTTTTGGCAATATCTGCCAAATTTTTAAATTTTCCGTTTGCTTTTCTTTCCTCAATTACTTCATCCACAGGCCCTTCACCGATGCCTTTTATGGCAAGTAGTCCGAATCTGATTTGATTTGGCCCGGTCACTGTAAAATTTGCCAAAGATTCGTTCACGGAAGGCGGAAGTACCTCGATTCCTTTCTCAAGACACTCTTTAATTTCCAAAACCACACGATCCATATTGTTTGCATCGCTGGTGAGAAGAGCGGTCATAAACTCAATTGGGAAATGAGCTTTAAGATAAGCGGTTTGATAGGCAATAAGCCCATAACAAACAGCATGGGATTTGTTGAAACCATAGCCGGCAAAGGGCTCAACGACTTTTTCAAAAACTTCCTTTGCAAAAGTTTTATCAAACCCACCATTTACAGCTCCGTTTATGAATTTCTCTTTTTGTTCGGCAAGAAGTGCCGGTATCTTTTTTCCCACAGCTTTTCTAAGCATATCGGCCTGTCCAAGGGTAAAACCGGCAAAATCACGAGCAAGTTGCAAAATTTGTTCCTGATAAATTGCAACTCCATATGTTTTTCCCAAAATAGAAGCAAAACTATCATGTAAATACGTAACACTGGAAGGATCTCGTTTTCCCTTAATATAGTGCGGAATCCACTCCATCGGGCCGGGTCTGTATAAAGCGGCCATTGCGAATATATCGTCAAATTCGGTGGGTTTAAGCTCTTTTAAATATCTCCTCATTCCGGGAGACTCAAATTGAAACACACCGGTTGTGTCGCCATGCTGGAAAAGCTCAAAAGTCTTCGCGTCGTCCATTGGAATATCATCCAAAACAATATCGATATTTCGCGTTCTTTTAATAATCCTGCAGGCAGTTTCCATAATCGTAAGATTTCTAAGACCCAAAAAGTCCATTTTAAGAAGTCCGAGTTCTTCTATCGGTTTTGCTGAGTATTGAGTAACAATTTCCCCCTTTTGACCTGCTCCGTATTGAAGTGCTGTGTAATTTGTGAGTTTCTTTTCTGAAATCACAACGGCACAAGCATGAGTACCGGTATGCCGAACGGAACCTTCAAGTTTTGAAGCCAAATCATAAAGTTTTTTTGAACGTGGATTTTCACTGTATTCCTTTTTCAAATCGGGATCTTTATCCTTTGATACGGCGATCGGTAAATTTTTACCCAAAACCGGTGGGGGAATGAGCTTGGCAAGTTTATCAACCTCACTGTAAGGATAGCCGAGAGCTCTACCAACATCCCTTACAGCGGCTCTGGGAGCCATAGTTCCAAAAGTAATAATCTGGGCGACGTTTTCACGGCCGTATTTTTCAGCCACATATTTAATAACTTCATCTCGTCTGGTATCGGCAAAATCAATATCAATATCGGGCATCGATACTCTTTCCGGATTTAAAAACCTTTCAAAAAGTAGACCATACTTTATTGGATCAACATTTGTAATTTGCAGACAATAAGAAATAAGCGCTCCCGCAGCACTTCCTCTTCCCGGCCCCACCATAATTCCCTGACTTCTTGCGAAACCTATAAAATCTTGAACAATCAAAAAATAAGTATCAAATCCCATTTTATTAATAATGGAAAGCTCGAAATCTACACGATCCTTATATTCTTGCGGAATTTCTTTCCCGAGTTTCTCAAATCGCGCTTTAAGTCCATTATCAACGAGTTCTCGTAAATAAAGAACCGGATCTTTATTATCCGGACAAGGAAAAGTGGGAATCAAATTCACACCGAACTGAAATTCATAATGACACCTTTCGGCTATTTTTACGGTATTTTCAAGGGCCTCGGGAACCATGTCAAAGATCTTTTCCAAATCAGAAATACTTCGAAGCGAAAAATCCCCCGGATAAGACATACGATTGGGATCGTCCAGAGTTGTACCGGTTTGAATGCAAAGCATCACTTCGTGGGCTTCTTTATCTTCAAATCGGGGATAATGAGTATCGCTCGAAGCAATTAGCCCGATTCCGTGTTTTCTCGAAAGCTCGATTATTTTTTTATTAACTATCGCTTGCTCTTCGATATCCGGATGATCTTGAATTTCCAAAAAATAATTATCTTTACCGAAAATTTCCAAATAAGTTTTAATTGCTTTTTCGAGAGCTTCGACATTTCCGTTTATTATAGCCCTGGGAACTTCTCCTGCAAGACAAGCGGTACAAGCGATAAGACCGTTTTTATATTTTTTTAAAACCTCCAAATCAATTCTCGGCTTATAATAAAAGCCTTCTAGATTAGCTATTGTCACAAGTTCCAAAAGATTTTTATAACCCTCATTGTTTTCCGCCAGCAAAATCAAATGATAAGGTTTAGTATCCAATGCAGGATCCTTATCAAAACGACTTCTTGGGCTTACATAAACCTCGCAGCCCAAAACAGCTTTAATTTCAGCCTCTTTACATGCTTTGTAAAATTCCAAAAGCCCATGAGTATTTCCGTGATCAGTAAGAGCTATGGCATTATAACCAAGTTCTTTTGCCCGAATAGCCAAAGCTTTTGGAGTACCGAAACCGTCTAGCAGACTGTAATGGGAGTGTGTATGTAAATTTGCGAATGCCATAAAAGAAAAATATTTGCAGGGCATATCCTAGCAAATATTTTATTCTCTATCAAAAAGAAATTGATTTCTTATTTTTTCTTTTTTAAATTCTCGTTCAATTTATAAACAGCACGTCCGACTCTTACAAATTGTGGATTTTTCTGTAAATTAAGAGAAATAGTACCTTTTTTAACATGTCTCTGTGCCAAAACACCTTCCATAATCTCTTGTTTACTTAGCGGAGAGTTTTGTCTAAGCAAATCTTCGATAATCTCTGTAACTGTTCCCTTCTTATAGCCAAATTCTTTAAGTGCATAAAGTCCGCGTCCTACCAAAACGAATTGCTCATATCTGATAAGTTCATTGTGAACTGCTTGAATTGTGACAATCTTTTTGTCAAAACCCGATTCGATAATTTTATTGGCGATATCCACAAAATGTAGTGGTTTGCCTTCTCTTTTTAGCACTATATAAGCTTTATCCCTGATACTTTTTGGATTAATGTGTCTCCAAACCATAAGGCCAAAACCGTCTTCCGTTCTTTTTATTCTCTTATCGATTTCAAGACTTGATAAAATCATTGCATCGGCAATATTTTCCAGCTTATTTCCGAGAACTTGCCTTATTTGAACAATAATTTTTGCATCGCTCAGACAATCATCTTTTTTCTTCAAAATTTTGATTCCGGAATCGATAATCGAAGACATAAGGCTTAAATCAAGAGTCTTCATGTACCAAAAAGGATGATAAATATTCGTTTTATCTTCCTGTTGGAGATATTGATTGATGCTAAGTGCAAGTCTGATTATGTTTCCATCAAGTTCGTTTTTCGATGAAATAGCGTTAAGAAGGCCTGCAATAAGTTTGTTTTCAGTTAAAAGACCGCCGTTTTCCGTTAAAATTTTAACAGCTTCACTATTAACTTGATTCAAGCTACTTGTTGCAACAGTTCTTCTAAGTTTACTTAAAGCGATTTTTTCAATTTGTCTGATTCGTTCTCTTGTAACGGAAAACTGTTGACCTATACTTTCAAGTGTTCTTTTGGGCTTATTATCCAAAGAAAAACGTTGAGTGACAACTTCTTTTTCTTTACCGCTTAAAACCATAAATAGCTCCTCAAGTATGGAACTTAAGTCTAAGTCCTTTAATTCATCCAATTGTGTATTGGAAACATTTGTTAGATTCGACATATAAACTAAAAAATTAATTTTACAAGCCATTTATATCCCCGGATTGAATAGTTGTCAAGCAAGAAAATTGTCAATTTCGCAAAATTATTTCATTAAAACGAAAAATCGCAGCGTATTTATTTGAAAATTAAAATGAAATTAAAAAAAATTCATTGATTTATTGATAAAAATAATGCATAAAGGATTCATCGGGCGGATGGTGGAACTGGTAGACACGCTAGCCTTAGGAGCTAGTGGCGAGAGTCATGAGGGTTCAAGTCCCTCTCCGCCCACCAATTTTTTCGCCAAAGCGAAAAAATTTTGTCTGCGCCAAGCAGACATTGCCCCGAAGGGGCAACAAAACCTTAAGGACTGACCAAAAAGCTTCAAATTTTATAAAAAGACCTGCATCGAAATTACAAACTTTTGTCTGCGCCAAGCAGACAGGGGCCTTAGGACCATTAAGGCCAAATGCAAACAACTTCGGTTCAAAATATCGAAAAAAACCTTTTGCTTCGATACTACAAAATCTACTTCCTCTCCTTCACAAATCTAAACCAAAGATTACGTACCTGTTCAACGGAAAACTTAACCATATTGTTAAGTAAAAACTTTAATTTTCGAAGTTTCCTCATAACTATCGTAAGTTCGAAAAAATTTCCTTTTTTGTGTGAATTTTTAGCGAGTTTAAGGGCTTTTTTACTTAAATCCGATATTTCTTCTCGAATCTTTAGTTCCACATCCCTTCGCATCATTCTTGGACTTGGAAGTTTAATTGAAGTATTTTGACCAGAAACTCCCAAGCCTCCGGATCCGGACTTTAAACCGATATTTTTATTTTCTTTGGATGAAGATGTGTTTTCAGATACGTTGCCCATAGCCAAAGTTTCGATACTCTCGAAATCGATAGCATCACTGATACTTTCAGAAAGACCGCTTACCTCTGTATCGGTTGTTTCAAGGGGTTTTTCGCCTCCACCGTTTAAAATAATCTCGTTTTTTTCCAAATTGGATGGCATTTTTTATTTATTTTAAGACAAAATCTAAATCTATTATAAATAAAATTTACCAACTTGTCAATTAACATATTTTTACCTTTTCGGCTTATTTCAATATAATTTCCTTCGTTATTAACGCCAAAAAACAATGAATACCAATATTGAATCGGCATATATTCCATCAAAATACGAGGACGAAATTTATCAAAAATGGGAAAAATCGGGAGCATTTACACCAAAAATCGATGAAACAAAAGTCCCGTTTGTAATTTCAATGCCACCACCAAACGCAACCGGCCGCCTTCACCTTGGTCATTCATTAATGTTAGCAATCGAAGACACAATGATAAGATATAATAGAATGTGCCAAGTGCCAACTTTATGGCTTCCGGGAACTGATCACGCATCGATCGCTACTCAAACGAAAGTTGAAAAAATTCTTTTGGAAAAAGGTATAACAAAAGAATCGCTGGGAAGGGAGGCTTTTATGAAAGAAATGGTGGAATATGTGGAAAATTCAAAACACATAATAAGATCTCAAATTAAAAAAATGGGATCCTCCTGCGATTGGACCAGGGAGAGATATACTTTGGACGAAGGGCTGAGCAATGCGGTTCAAGAAATTTTTATAAGAATGTATAAAGATGGCCTTATTTACAGAGGAAATCGGATAGTAAATTGGGATCCTATTTCAAAAACATCAATTGCCGATGACGAGGTGGAATATAAAGAAGTAACCGAAAAACTGTATTTTATAAAATATGGTCCCTTCGAAGTGGCTACAACAAGGCCGGAAACAATGCTCGGTGATACGGCGGTAGCGGTAAATCCCGAGGATAAAAGATACCAAAAATACATCGGTGAAAAAGTAAAAATTCCATATCCCTTAGGTGAATTCGAGGTGTTGGTAATTGGTGACAAAGAGGTGGATAAAGAATTCGGTACGGGAATGGTAAAAGTAACACCCGCTCACAGTATTGTGGATAACGAAATGGCAAATAGACACAATTTGGAAGTGAAAATGGTGATAAATCAGGAAGGAAAAATGATGGATAATTGCGGGAAATACGCCGGAATGACCACAATGGAATGTAGAGAAAAATTTGTTGAGGATTTGAAAGAAATGGGGTTGATAATAAAAATCGAAGATTATACTCATAATTTATCGATAAGTTACAGATCCGGTGCACCGATCGAACCGCTAATTTCAAAGCAATGGTTTATCGATGTAAACAAACCGGTTATAAAAGATGGCGATAAGCTAAAAAGTGTAAAAGAGAAATCCCTTGAAGTGGTGAAAAACGGAGAAATAAAAATAATACCTGAAAGATTTGAAAAAAATTACAACAACTGGACTGAAAATTTAAGAGACTGGTGCATCTCCAGACAGCTTTGGTTTGGCCACAGAATACCGATTTTTTATTGCGACAGCTGTGAAAACCCGGTTGCGAGTAAAACAAATCCGGACAAATGTGAAAAATGCGGAAACACAAAATTTACGCAAGATCCGGACACTCTGGATACTTGGTTTTCTTCCGGCCTTTGGACATTCTCAACACTTGGATGGCCGAATAAAACGAAAGATTTCGAGTATTTTCATCCTACAACGGTGCTTGAAACCGGCTATGACATAATCACTTTTTGGGTTGCAAGAATGATTTTAATGACCACTTATGCATTAAACGACGTACCGTTCAAAAATGTATATCTTCACGGAATGATAAGGGATAAACAAGGCAGAAAAATGAGCAAATCTCTAAACAACGGTATAGATCCGCTGGAAATGATCGAAAAATTCGGAACCGACGCCCTTAGACTTGGTATGATCTTGGGAAATACACCGGGAAATGATCTTAAAATTTTCGAAGAAAAAATCGAAAGCTTTAGAAATTTCATCAATAAAATTTGGAACGCCTCAAGATTTGCGCTTATGAATATGGCGGGGAACGAAGAAGAATTAAAGGATGAAGATATAAAAACAACAACGGACAAATGGATACTCACAAGGTTAAACCAATTAATAGAGAGATCAAACGAAAATCTGAAAGCATATAAATTATCCGAATGCGGACTCGAAATTTATGATTTCTTTTGGAATACCTTTTGTGATTGGTACCTTGAAATGTCTAAAGGAGAAAACAAAAATCCAGTAGTTTTAAAACACACACTTGAAACTCTGCTCAAAATTATTCATCCATTTGCTCCATTTGTAAGCGAAAAAATTTGGGAAAGCTTGGGTAAAGAAACTTTACTTATTTCTGAAATTTTCCCGAAATCAAATGAAAACCACATTTTCGAAAATGAAGCTTCGGAATTGGAAAAAATCAAAGAAATTATAGAAAAAATAAGATCAATAAGGGCTGAAATGAAAATTGAGCCGGCCAAAAAAATAAACGCCATAATTTATTGCCCCAAAAATCGAAAAAATATCGAAGAAAATGCTGAAACCATAAAGAAACTCGCAAGAATCGAAACGCTAACTCTCACAGAAGAAAAACAATCCGAAAAAAATGCGAAATATTTCTCGGTGAAAGAATATGAGATATTTTTACCGCTTGCCGACATGATCGATCTAAAAGCGGAAAAAGAAAAAATAGAAAACGAAATATTAGCGAAGGAAAGCTATCAAAAAAGCTTGGAAGGAAAATTATCAAATACCACATTCACGGAAAAGGCGCCTAAACAAATTATAGATCAAACAAACGAGAAACTTCGCGAAACAAAAGAAGAAATTGAAAAGCTAAAAACACAGCTTAAGGATTTGAACTGACAAGGTTTTTGTGTTATAATAAACAAAAACACAAATGTCGGACAAATTAACCGAATTATCGATAATAAAAATCAAAAACCTTCTTGCGGAGAAGAATTTTAAAGATGCATATAAACATTACGAAGAATTGGCTTTCAGAAATCCTTTCGACTCAAAGGTGATGAAGATAAAAAACCTAATTATCAAAACTGTTGAAAAAGAAAACAAAGAAAAGATAGAAAAGGCGATTATTGAAGCGAAAAAATATATAGCCGAGCAAAATCTCGAAAAAGCACTGATATTATTGAAAAATTATCTGAAAGTAGCTCCCAATCACAAAAAATTAAACAAAATATTAAAAGAAACACAGAATATTTACAGGCTTCAAATAAAACAAAAACAGGACGAATTCGATAATGTACAAGGAAAAAAGTTTTCAGCATCAATGACAAAGGACGTGAAAGGTTTTTTAAATGATGTCATCAAATTCAAAAGGCAATTCAACGATTCACCGCTCGCGAATAATTTTATTGAAAGAGCAAAAGCTTACTTCATTCATAAAAAAATTGAAACTAATCAAAATTTATTAAAATCGAAAAAATACGAACTGATCGAAGGATTTTTCGCGGAATTAAAAGAAATTTCAGATTCAAACCCGGAAATAATCGAACTTGAGAAAAAAATTAAACTCGAAAAATACGAAAACCAAGTCCAAAACCTTAAGGAATCGATTTATGAGGCTGAAAAAAACATAGAAACATTGATCAAGTTAAAAAAATTTCAAAAAGCTTATAACGCCATTTCAGAACTTATGAAAGCGGATAATAAGAACGAAAAAGCAAAAAAACTTCTTCCGATTGCAAGAAAAGGTCTATTTAAGGAAAACCGAGACAAATCAATAAAACTGATCAGAGAAAATTTTCCAAATCTCAAAAAAAAATACAAGGAAAATCCTTCGAATTTTAAAAAGATATAAATTATTTTTTCAAGGCATATCTTTTTCTTCCAACTCTTTCAAACTTTTCACTGTTTTTTAGAGCAAGAAGAACCGTAATTCTTTTAATTTGTCTTTTTTTGAGAACTTCATCAATGATTTCTTCCAAATTCATTTCACCCTTTTCTTTTAGAATTTCATAAAGAACATCGGAAACGGTACCCTTGGAAAAACCCCAATCACTGAGAGCATAAATACCTCTACCGATAAGAACGAATTGTTCGTGCCTGATAAGTTCGTTGTGAACAGCTTGAATATTTACAGATCTTGTATCGAATTTTGCAGACATGATTTTATCGGCTATTGAATTGAAATGCATCGGTTTTTGCTCTTTTCTAAGTACATAAAGAATTTTTTCACGGAGAGTTCGAGGATTGATATGCCTCCACTCAAGAAGCCCGATAAGGTCTCCGTTTAAAAGAGTTACCCGTTTATCGATTGAAATTATGGAACGAAGTTTAGTTATATTAAGATCTATATCGCTTAAGGAAGGAGCGATATCCGTAAAAAGTCTATCAACTTTGATAAGATCACCTGTTTTTTGAAGTTGGTTTACAACCTTATTTGAAGCGAATTTAAGTGAATAATCCGGAATGGATTTGTCTTTCAAATATGGGTAAAAAAGTATTGTATTACCGATACATTCAACAGAATCATTTAGTACGAAAGCCAAATGCGAAGCGTTTTTGTTTAGATTTATATTCGAAGGCATGACGCTTCGAAGTACCTTGAAAAGTTCCTCTTCTTTAATAACTCCACCATGAAGCTTAATAACATTACTTATAAAGTCATGAAGACTTTTTAAGGTTGTATTAAAAACATTTCTTTTCATTTTAGCGAGGGCGTTTCTTTCGATTTGCCTCACTCTTTCACGAGTAACCGAAAATTCTTGTCCGATTTCTTCAAGCGTTTTTTTACCGGAATTAGCTAAATCAAAACGATTCATAATAACGTGTTTTTCTTTTTCTGAAAGGAGAAGCAGAAGATTTGAAACGGTATCTTCAATGTCAGTCAAAGTCTTGACCACATTCAGATTGGTATCTGTAATCATAGGAATTTTTTAATTTTTGAGGGTATTTGGATTATAAAAATATTTAAGCCAGACTGCAAAAATTTAAACTTGTAAAACTTGTCAAAAAGATATCTTATTGCAATATTACTCAAAGAGATAGCCAACGGAATGCACTGTTTTAATTGGAGATTTTTTTCTGATTCTAAGAAATTTCTTTCGGATTTTCGAAACATGTACATCTACGGTGTTTGTATTGCAAAAGATGTTTCTATCCCAAACTTCCTCTAAAATCTCTGTTCGGGATAGTACTTTTCCGGTATTGCGAAGGAAATATTCGAGCAAAGAAAATTCTTTGTTTTGTAAATGAACGCGATTCCGCGTTCCATACAAATATCTTGAAACCAAATCGATTTTTGCAGTGCCGAAGCTAAGTGTATTGCTTTCTTGCATATAAATAAATTAGATAATTTAAAAATAAAAGATAAACAAAACTTTAAAAAAATATTAAAAAAATATTAAAAATTTTTGCCTTAAAATAGGTATAAGCGGCGAAAAAATATGTTGTTGAAGAAAAAACAAAAGTAAATTAAAATCTATTCGCCTATAATCAAAGCAAAAATGGAAAAAGGAAAACTAACTCTCAAAATCAAAGACGAATTGGAACAAGGTGTATATGCAAACGCAATCTCGGTTCACATCAATCCGAATGAATGTGTGCTGGATTTCGCTTACCAAATTCCAAACACAAAAGAGCCAACATTAAAATTGGTAAGTAGAGTAAATATGAACCACAAAACAATGGAATCGTTTGTGCAAATTGTAACAAACGCTTTACTGGATTGGAAAAACAAGCAAAAAAATAATAACTAACAATACTAAAATGGCAAAAGAGCAAAGCAAGATGGAAAAAATCGCGGCCCTTTGCAAAAGAAGAGGCATAATATTCCCGGGTTCCGAAATTTATGGTGGACTCGCAAATACTTGGGATTACGGGCCTTATGGATCACAACTAAAGAAAAACGTGAGAGACTATTGGTGGAAATATTTTATTGAGCAAAAAGACGATATGGTGGGACTAGATAGCTCAATACTATTAAACCCAAAAGTATGGGAAGCATCAGGACATGTAGGAAATTTTTCAGATCCACTTATGGATTGCAAAAAATGCAAAGAGAGATTTAGAGGGGATAAACTAATCGAAGAAAACCTTGGTGTTGAAGCAGCAGCAAAGGTTTCAAGAGATTTTAAAGAAATTTTCAAATTGGTGGTGGAAAATAAAATTGTTTGCCCTAATTGTGGAGCACTGGACTATACAGAGCCCCGTGAATTCAACATGATGTTTAAGACGCATCAGGGTGTAATTGAAGAAACATCAAACGCCATTTACCTACGTCCTGAAACAGCTCAAGGAATTTTTCTAAATTTCAAAAATATTATCCAAAATTGCAGAGTAAAAATCCCATTTGGAGTAGGTCAAACTGGTAAATCCTTCAGAAACGAAATAACTCCGGGAAATCTAACATTCCGTACTCGTGAATTCGATCAAATGGAAATCGAGTATTTTATGCATCCGGGAGACGAAAAAGCGATTTACGAAAAATACGATGAATGGATCAATTCATCAAAAAATTGGTATATGAACATAGGAATAAGCGAAGAAAATATGCGATACAGAGATCACGACCCTAAAGAATTATCGCATTATTCAAAAAGAACTACGGATATTGAATATTTATTTCCATTTGGATGGGGAGAGCTTCAAGGAATCGCTTACAGAACGGATTTCGACTTAAAACAACACGAAAAGTTCTCAGGTGAAGACTTAAAATACAGAGACCCCGTAACAAACGAGAAATATATACCACATGTGATAGAACCCGCCTGGGGACTGGATAGAACAATACTCGCAGTACTTTGCGAAGCCTATCACGAAGATGAAGTGGAAGGGGAAATACGAATAATGCTTAAGTTAAGCCCAAAAATCGCACCGGTAAAAGTGGCTGTCTTTCCTTTAATGAAAAAGGATGGATTGAGCGAAAAAGCGCAGGAAGTATACGATTTACTTAAAAAGAAACTGGTTTGCGAATATGACGACTCAGGAACAATAGGCAAAAGATACCGAAGACAAGACGAAATCGGCACTCCTTATTGTGTTACGATCGATTTTGACAGTCTTGAAAAAAACACTGTAACAATAAGAGATAGGGATTCCTTAAAACAAGAAATCGTTAAAATCGGAGATTTGCAGAGGTTTTTTGAGGAAAAGGGCTTGTAATAAACTAAAAAGACGGGAACTTGGCCTCCCGTCTTTTTTTAGTCTAAAAAGAGCTTATTTGTTGAATTAAATGACCAAAAAAGGTATAATATAGAGATTAATAAATAAAAAGTGAAAGAACTAATAATTCAAAACTGGAAACTTACACTGATAATAATTGCAGCATCTATACCAATACTTGCAATAATCAGGTATTTGATGCTTGTCATTTACAGAATATTTCAGAGGAGAAATCTTGTATTTATGAGAATAACACTTCCCAAAGGTGAATCTCAAAGGGATGCGGAAAAAGAAACGGAAAAGGATTTCAGGGAAAAAATTGCAATTATGGCTCAATTTTTCCGGAATTTGCATGAAACAAGAGAGCTTAATTTCTTCAATTTTTTAAACACAAGATTATTTAAAAAAAATATTTTCACATTCGAACTTGTTGCACACAATAAACAAGTGGAATTTATTATTACAACGGACAAATACTACAAACCGATTCTCGAAAACCAAATAACATCTTTTTACAACGACGCTGATATCGAATATTTGAAAGATGGTTACGAGGAATGTCCGAAAGGAAATAAGGTGAAAGGGTTTTTCGCATATACTCAAAACGACTATTGGTTTCCTATAAAAACATTCAAAGAAGTAGAAAACGATCCTTTAAACGATCTTACAAACATATTCTCGGGAATGGACGAAGCTGAAACGGCAGTGATACAAATAGTGATAAAACCGATTTCTGATGGTTGGACAAAAGTGGCGCGAAAACAAGGCGACGCATTTTTTAAAGGTAAAAAAGTAGGAGGAATTAAAATACCGGTTTTAGGCCCGATTTTAAATGTACTGAAAGGTGTTTTCTTGGGGGTTGAAAAAATGACGATAGAAAAAGCGGATGATAATACGGGATTTGTAAGAATGCTTCAGGCAAAAGAAGAAGTCGCGAAAAAAATGGGTGAAAAAGCGGGAAAATCAGGTTTTGATACGGTAATAAGGCTTCTTGCCACAGCAAAAACGGAAAGAAGAGCGGAAGAAATTTCCAACAACATGATTACGAGTTTCAATTTATTTAGGGACAATAATTCAAACTGGCTTCAAACAAGAAGAATTCTTTTCATAGATTTCATAAACGATCTGTTTTTCAAGATAAACTTTAAAAACAGATTTTTGTACAACAAATTCTTGTTTTTAGGCGAAAAGATTTCTCTTCTTTCAGAAGAAGAACTCGCATCCATGTATCATTTTCCATCAAGAAAATACAACAAATCACCAATCATTAAATGGCTCGATTATAAAGTTTTACCTGCACCGCTTACTTTACCGAAAGAAGGGCTTTTACTTGGTTATAACGTATACCGTGGAGAAAAAAAAGAAGTTAGAATCACAAGAAAAGACAGAACAAGACATTTCTACGTACTGGGAAAATCCGGCTCGGGTAAATCCGCACTACTTTCATTTATGGCTCGTCAAGATGCGATAAACGGCGAGGGTCTTTGCCTGGTGGATCCACACGGAGATCTAGTGGAAGATGTTTTGAATTTTGTGCCTAAAGAAAGGGCAAAAGATGTAATCGTTTTTGATCCATCGGATTTCGAAAGACCTATGGGATTGAATATTTTGGAAGCCAAAACACCCGAACTTCAGGATCTTGTATCCTCACAAGCGACGGAAATATTTATTAAAATATTCGGTGACGAAATTTTCGGACCTCGAATTCAGCACTATTTTAGAAATGCTTGTTTGACGCTTATGGAAGACGAAGAAGGTGCAACATTGATTGATATACCGAGAGTCTTTACGGATGAAGCGTTTTTAAAATATAAAGTGAAAAAAGTAAGAAATCCGATAGTAAAATCATTTTGGCAAAACGAATACGCAAACACGGGAGATAGGGAAAAACAAGAAATGATCCCTTATTTCAGTGCAAAATTCGGACCCTTTATCACAAACTCGATAATGAGAAACACGATCGGACAAGTAAAATCCGCCTTCGATTTTAGAGAATGTATGGACAGTGGAAAAATTCTTTTAGTGAAACTATCAAAAGGTACAATAGGTGATTTAAATACACAGTTGCTTGGACTTGTAATGGTGGCTCGAATACAGATGGCGGCTATGTCGAGAACGGATATGGCTGAGGAAGATAGAAAAGATTTTTATTTATATGTCGATGAGTTTCAAAACTTCGCAACGGATAGTTTCTGTTCGATCTTATCTGAGGCCAGAAAATACCACCTATCACTGATAATGGCACACCAATATATAAGCCAGTTAGTTACGTCAAAATTCGGAACGCAATCCACACAAATCAGAGACGCCGTATTTGGAAACGTTGGTACACTTGGTTCATTCAAGGTAGGCGCCGAAGATGCGGAGTATTTAGCCAAAGAATACGCTCCATTATTATCTGAACAGGACATTATCGGTATTTCAAATTACAAATTGTATCTAAAATTAAACATAAACAACACAACCTCCCAACCATTCTCGGTAAATACAATTTGGGATGAAACGGGCAAAAATAAGAAAATTGGAGAAACCATTAGAGAGATTTCACGACTTAAATATGCAAGAAAAAAGGAGTTTGTGGATCAAGAAATTACCACAAGAATCGGTATAGATTTCGACTCTCCCGAGGTAGACCTTGATAAAAAAGATGGAGATAAGGGCGACGGCGGAAACCCACTAGCAAAAATCCTAGGAGGGTAACGCTTTGCGAGCGTAGCAAGCGAAAAACTTCAAAGAGACTAATAAAGTTAAAGAAAAACCTTCAAATTATACAAATTCTAAAAAGGCCCGGGTTATTACGCAATCAAATTAATGGCTTATGAATGGGGATTTTTGAGAGCACTTTTGAGC
>CAYODN010000006.1:0-13345 GCA_964402735.1 uncultured Candidatus Peribacteria bacterium
TCGCTTAAATCGCCCACGTTTTCAAGAGCGAGAGCCGCGTTTCTGAAATCCGTAGTGTACGAATCCGATTTTGAGGCTGGTTCTTCGAGTTTTCCACCTGTTTCTTTGTTTGATGTGTCGTCGGAATACTGTTTTGCCATGTCCTCGAATTTGGCAGGGGACTCTTTGGCAGTGAGTTTTGCAAGTACTTCTTTTGCCAAGTCGTATGCTTCTTCTTCAGTTCTTGTAACCGATGCATCGGCCCTCTCGGCATCTTTCCATGAAAGCAAAATGTGGCTTACGGATACCTCTTTTTCGTTTTTAACTTCCTCTTTTTCATCTATAAGTTTTACAATTGCAAGACCCGTATTTTCCACAAGTTGTCCGCTTGAATTATCGAGCGTGTAAGTACCTCCTGTTTCAACAAGTGAGGTTGTGATTTGGTCTTTTTCAAGCTTTTTAAGAGCCTGCGTTGTTGAGTCGGGAATTTGGCTTTCGAACTTGAAATCCACTTTTTCGTAAGTAACTTTTCCCGGGTTTGATTTCGATTCTTCTTGAGCGATTATTGAAAAATTTTCAGAAGTGGTCTTTGCAAGAACAGCTTTTGCGTTCTCTTCAATTTTATCTTTTTCTTTTGGATCGAGAGATTCTTTTTTCTCTTTAAACTCAAGTTGGATTGTTTTTCCTACAATGGCTTTCGCTTTCTCAAGGCTTATTGTCTTTTTCTCGTCGTCGTTTAGATCTTCAACTTTTTTGTCGGATTTAAGATATGTCTTAATATCTTCCTCTGTGAAAGTTGTGTTTTCGGCGATTTCAACGATAATGTGCGTTTCGTCTCCGATTGTTGAAGTGTATATGCTTGGTTCGGCGATTCCGAGTCCGTTTACTCTTTTTTCAATAACGGTGAGAACACCGTCGATGATTGAGTCTTTGTCTTCACTCGGGACTTTTCTTAAATCGATTTTGTAATCGAGTTGTGATCCGCCCTGTAAATCGAGACCAAGGTGGACTTTTTTCTTGAGAATAGCTTCCGGGGTGCCCGGCAAAATTTTGCTTTGAAAGTTGTTTGGCGCATCAAACCATAGCAGAAAGAGCGTCATCACGATCAGAGCTAAAATTTTCCAACTTAAGTACTTTTTCATTTTCCTTTTAGGTTAGTTTATTTTAAATTTATTTAGTTGTTTGGTTGTGCAAAGAAAAATCAAGGTCGTCATCTCGACCTTTTCCTTCTCTTCCATAATCATCGTGCAATTTTACCACATCGTCAAGCTCTGAAGTGGATACTTCAAAAATTTTACTGTCTTCGAGGGCTTCCACTCTATGCAATGTGTTTGGAGGAATGTGAAACTTTTCTCCCGGTTCAAGTATTTTTTCAAGTAGAGATTCGCGATCCTTTCCGTATGTAAGCCGGACTTTTCCGGTAAAAACGTATTGTGTTTCCGTTTTCTTTTCGTGATATTGAAGCGAATATCTGTGCCCTTTCATTATTTCGAGAATTTTTCCGGCATAACTTTCCGTATTTGCAAACCAGATTTCTTTTCCCCAAGGCTTTAATTTGATTTGGATTTCCTCCATAGCTTAAGTGTTTTATAAAATTTCTTTTATTTTTTTAACTTCTTCCATATCTCCAACGACAAGGCCGCTTGGAGTATCAACAACAACTGCGTTTTTTAGTCCGAGAACTTTTACGGGTTTGTTGCCGTAGGCGTAAATAAGGCAATTTTCGCAAGAGAGGGAAGCCACATCTCCTTTTTCAACATTCGCTTTTCCTTCTTCTTTTATTGCTTCGAAAATGGCTTTCCAATTCCCGATATCCGACCATCCCATATCCGCTTTGATAATTCTTATTTCACTTGGATTCACTTTTTCCATAATAGCATAATCTATCGAAATTTTCTCAAGTGTCGGATAGATTTCGTTTAAAACTTTTTCAGGATCGTCTCCTTCAAGACCGTCCGCTATTTGCATAAGTTTTGCGTAGGTTTCGGGTTTCAGTTCCTTGTATTTTTCGAGTAGTTTTGAGGCTTTCCATACGTAATAACCCGTATTCCAAAGGAAATTCCCCGATGCAACAAATTTTTTCGCGTTTTCGAGGTCCGGTTTTTCTACAAATCTTTTTATATTGAATACATCTTTTGTGTCGGTTTCCGTGTCCAGTTCCACGTATCCATAATTTGTATTCGGTTCTTTGGCTACAACTTCCACAATATTAAGAGTGTTTTCTTTCTCGGCGATTTCTTTTGCAAGGAGAATTTTTTTCTTAAATTCTTCTTTATCGGCAATGAGGTGGTCCGCATAAAAAATTGCCATCACTTCTCCCGGAAATTGCTTTTCGATGGCTGAAGCCGCAAGGCCTATTGCGGAGGCGGTGTCTCGGAGTGCCGGTTCAATTATCAGATTTTCCTGCGGGATATTCGGGGCGCATTCAAGAAGCAAGTCGATTTGGTCCTCAGTGAGCGAAACATAAATATCTTTCGGGTCTAAAAAGTCCAGTCTGTCGAGAGTTTCCTGTATTAGGTATTTGTCTGATACTAGGCGTTGGTATTGTTTCGGACGGGATGCCGTGGAGAGTGGCCAAAGCCTTGTACCTCCGCCCCCGGCTAGGATGACTGCTTTCATATTTCTATATATTTAAAGTGGCAGGGATATTAGCACGATTCATTTTTCTTTTAAATTGACAATTATTGCTTATGGTTTTATTAAGAGAGAATTTGCCGTCATTTCTTTTGGCTTCTTTATTTTCATTATTTCCAAAATTGTGGGGGCGATATTGAAGAGGCCCAGGTTTTTGGCTTTTTGAAGCTTTCGTTTTTCTTTTGAAACCAGAATTAAAAAAACCGGATTTAGAGTATGTGATGCGCAGTTTTCACCGTTTTCGTATTTCATAAATTCTGCGTTTCCATGGTCCGCGGTGATTAAAATATTATAGTTTTTTTCGAGGGCTTTTGGAACAATCTCGGATAAACATTCATCGAGTACTTCGACGGCTTTTACCGTTGCTTCAAAATTTCCGCTATGGCCTACCAAGTCTCCGTTTGCAAAGTTCAAAAGAATAAAATCATAGGATTTTGCTTCCAAATTTTTTATAAGATTCTTTGTGATCTCCGGTGCGCTCATTTCGGGCTTTTGGTCGTAGGAGGGCACTTTGGGAGAGGGAACGAGTATTTGATCCTCATTTTTAAACGGGGTTTTATTTTGTGAATTGAAGAAGAACGTAACATGAGCGTATTTTTCCGTTTCGGCGATTTTAAGTTGTGATTTTTTTGCTTTGGAAAGGGTTTCAGATAAGTTGTTTTTTATTTTTGCGGGTGGGAAAAGTACGAGTTCTTTTTTTGCGTATGGGCCGAAAGCGATGAAATGTTTATAGCTTTTAATTTGTCTTTCGAATTCTTTGAAACTTTTTTCGGTGAGCGCTTTTGTAAGTTGAAGTGCTCTATCGGATCGGAAATTTGTGAAAATAACAAGGTCGTCTTTTTCGATAAGGCCTTCTTTGTCGAGCAAAATCGGCTTTATGTAGTAATCGGTTTTTGTGCCACGGCTGTATTCGTTTTGTATCGCTTCAACCGCATCCTTTTCTTTTTTTCCTTTACCTTTCGTAATTAAATCAAAGGCTTTTTGAGTTCTCGCGTAGTTTGTATCTCTGTCCATCGCATAAAACCTTCCTACTATTGTGGCAATTTTCCCGATTTTTGTTTTGTTTAACATTTCGATAAATCTTGTGGCGCATTTTTCCTCCACGTCGCGCCCATCGGTGATTGCGTGTATGTATATTTTTTTGATCCCGATCTTTTTCGCGTATTTCATCATTTCAAGCATGTGATTTATATGAGAGTGCACGCCTGCATCCGAAATCATTCCGATGAGGTGAAGTTTTTTGTCTTTTTTTAGGCAATATTGAAGTTCGTTCTTTAGAAGTTTTTTATTGAAAGCCTCTTTTGATTTCAGTTCTCGATTTATTTCTTCGAGTGATTGATACACGATTTTTCCGGCTCCCATAGTAAAGTGGCCCACTTCAGATCCGCCCATGGTGTTTTTTGGCAGTCCCACAAAATTTCCGTGGGTGTTTAGTAGGGTCGTGGGGTATTTTTTCTTTAATGAATTTAAAAATGGAGTTTCGGCTTTTTTTACTGCATTGTATTTGTAGTTTTTTCCCTCACCGATACCATCAAGTACGATGAGTAGAACTTTGTTGTGAGTATTTTTTTTGTTCAGCATTTTGTGGCTTTTAAACTAGATTGTTCAAATAAGTTGTTCTTAGTAGAGGATTGTATTGAGATAGAAGTCGTAAATTTCGGTTCCAAGGAAAATCGTGAGAAGAATTCCACTTATTAAAAAGGGGGCAAATGCGATTTTTGTTTTTGATCCCGCTTTTCCGATTATTATCAAAATAACACTTACTATAGCGCCGATTAGATATGCCAACATCAGAGCCATTAGGCCGAATTTTATTCCGAAAAGTGCGCCGATTAGTATTCCCATGCGAAGATCTCCGCCTCCTATCCACGTGCCTCTAGAGATTATGATTTGTATGCCGAAAAATGCGAAGAAGGCGAGGGCTCCTATTACCATGTCCACAGTTCCCGGGGTGCCGATTATTATTGAATTTACAATTGCCACCGCGATGGCCGGAAGCGAGAATTGATCAGGTATTTCTTGATAAAGTGTGTCGTAGAATAAAATTGCGACGAGAAAGGAGAAAAGTACCGCGTAAATTAAGAACTGTTCGAAAACAAGCCAATTGATTGAATAATTTGTGAAAAAGGCATTTGCTGAGGCGCTTTGTACCACGAGAAAATTGAATTTTGTGAAGGTGAGTAGAAATAAAAGGCCTGTAATAAGTTCGATAAGCACATAGCTTTTTGAAATTGTTTTTTTGCAATAAGCGCATTTGCCTTTTAGAAATATGAAACTGAAAACAGGTATTAAATGCCTGGCTTTGAGCTTTGTGTTGCAATGCGGGCAAACCGACCTTGAAAGAAATATTCCTTTTTTGTTTTCTCTCATTCTGTGAATTACAACACTTAAAAAACTTCCGATCGCAGTACCCAGAACGAAAATGAAGGTCGACATTATGATTGTCATTGGTTTAGGAGGTTAACTTGATAATTGCTATTTGAAATGGATGCGTTAATTAAATTCAGCCTTTCTGTGGCGATTCTTGCAATTTGGCTGTGGTAGCCCAAAATGTAAGCTGTGTTGTAATATTCTTTTGCCATAAGTTTTTTGCCTTCAAGCTCGCTGATTTTTCCCATCACCAGATAAATTTCAGGTATTGTTTGGTCCATTTCAAGCGCTTGCGTGATAAATTCTTTGGCTAGTTTCAGGCTTTTTGTTTCCACATATATTTTTGAAATTAGTATGTATGTGAGGGGATTTTCGGGATGGTCTTTGTAGAGTTTTTCCGCATATGCGTAGGCTTTTTTCGCGTCTCCAAGTTTTTCCAAATTCAGATTTATCAAGTTTTCATAAACCGCAATGCTTGTGTTTCCGTTTTTATAAAGACTTTCGTATTTTTCTTCCGCATTTTTAAAATCATCTCTGGCGCTGTAAATTTCGGCCATTTTTAGTTCGATAAGATTTGTGTCCGAGAACTTTAAGGCTTTTGCTTTTTGTAGATAATATAAGGCTTTTTCAAATTCGTTGTTTGCAAAATAGGCGATTCCCAGGTAAAAATTCGTTTCGGGTTTTTCCGAGTCCAGCTCGCGGGCTTGGAGTAGCGCGTCAATTGCGTCCGAAATTTTGCCGGAACTTAAGTAGCTATATCCGAGGACAATCCAAGCATCTCTGTAATTGTTTTTTTCGTTTACAATTGCAAAGAGGGGAGCAATTGCCGAGGCGCCTTCTCCATTTTTGCTCAAGGCGTAAAGATATTGGAGTTTTGCGTAAAGAGGGTCATCGGGAACGAGTGATGCGTTTTCAAAGGCTTTTATGAATATTTTGCATTTGTCTTTTATGTTTTTGTCCAAAGACTCATTTTGGGTAAGTTCTTCGAAAACATTTTTTGCATCATTGGGTTTTTCGTAGAGAATAAGTGTTATCGCTTGGTAATACCTTGCCGGTAAATATTCACCTGGAATTTCCCAAATCAAGGTTTTCGCTTCTTCTTTTTTTCCTTGATTTAAAAGGGAGCGGGCGAGCCCGAGTTTGATTTCGTTTGAGTTTTTAGCTATTTCAAGGGCTTTTTTGAAATATGTTTCGGCTTTGTCAGCTTGGTTGTTTTTCAAATACGCCTCCGCCAGCCTTTTATTCGCTTCGCTTGAACTTGGATTTTTTTCACTCGCTTTCAGGTATTCTTCGATTGCGGAATTATAGTAGTAAAGCGAGAAAAGCCTATCTCCTTCCTTTATATGTTCTGCAAAAGTTTTCGTGTCTTCCAGAGTGATTTCTTCCACCGTGTTGTTTCCATTCGGGTTTTCTTCCGTGCTTGAATTTTCGCCGGTGTCTTCGATATTGTGAAGGTTTGGCGGCTCTTTTATCTGCTCGTTTGTTGTTTTATATTTGTTTGCGAAAAGAAAGGTTGTTCCGCATATTATTACCGTCCAAAGTATTGTGAGTGAATGTTTTTTCATTTGTATTCTTTTGTGTTTGCTAGGCAGATTGCCGCTGCAATGGCGTCGGCTGCATCGTCGGGTTTTGGGGTTTCTTTTAAATTCAGTATCGTTTTTACCATTGATTGCACCATCTTTTTATCGGCTTTTCCATATCCGCATACTTGGTTTTTGATTTGCAGAGGTGTGAATTCTTCGCTCCTTATTCCGTGTTTTTCCAAAGTCATTATCAGTACTCCTCTCGCTTGTGCTACGGAAATCGCTGTTTTAATGTTTGTGTTGAAAAATAATTTTTCAACGGATGCTCTTTCAGGCTTATAGTTTTCAATTAAGGTCGTGAGGTCCTCAGCTATTTGTTTTAATCGGATTGCCGGACTCTCTGTTTTATCCGTTTTTATGCAACCGTAGTCGATTAGATGGAGGGTGTCGTTTTCTTTTTCCAGTATTGCGAATCCGGTGGTGGCTGTGCCCGGGTCGAGTCCCATTATTCTCATTTAGCAGGTGTATGTTAGTAAAAATTTTTCATTTATTCTGTCGTTTGCCGTGATAACGATTTGATCGCCTTCTTTAATCATTTTTGTTTTTTTCAGTGTGGCTACGATTTCTTTGATTTTTTCCTGCACTTCTCCTTTAAGTTTTTTTACAAAAACTTTGTTGATTCCCCAAACGAGGGTGAGCTCTTGTGCTACTCTTTCTTCCGGTGTAAATATTATTAAAGGGGTAAACGTACGCGTTTTTGTGAGTTCTCTGGCGGAATAGCCGGAATTTGTGTATGCCACGATATATTTTGCGTTTATTGTTTCGGAAAGTTTTGAAGCATGAAAACAAAGAGCATCCGTGGGGTTTTTGTCGTGAATGAAAATATCTTGAATGCTTTTTTTGTGAACTTTTTGGTCGGCCTCGACTTCAATTGCCACTTTTCGAAGAGTTGCAACAGCGTCCTTGGCAAAGGCTCCCACTGCGGATTCGTTTGAAAGCATAATCGCATCGGTAAAATCGTAAACGGCATTTGCCGCATCGGAAATTTCGGCTCTAGTAGCCCTTGGATTTTCCACCATGGATTGAAGAACTTGAGTGGCTGTGATTACGGGCTTTCTTTCGGTGTTTGCGAGACGAATCATTTCTTTTTGAACGATAGGTACTTTTTCGGCCGGAATTTCGACTCCGAGATCGCCTCTGGCTACCATAAGAGCATCGCTTTCTTTAACTATTTTTTCAAGGTTTTTCACGGCTTCGTGTCTTTCGATTTTTGCGATTATTTTGGTTTGTTTTTTCTTTTTTGCCAGGATCTCTCTTAGTTTTTTTATGTCTTTTTCGGATCTTACGAAGGAAAGAGCTATGTAATCAACGCCGAGTTTAAGGCCGAAATCAAGGTCTTTGAGATCTTTTTTTGTGAGGCAATCGGCGGAAATAGAAGCAGTGGGTACGTTTATTCCTTTGTTGTTACCTAGTATGCCTCCTTGAATCACTTTGCATTTAATCTCGTTGTCGGTCTTTGAGAGCACTTTTAGTTCCAAAAGGCCATCGTTTATAAGGATTTGATCGTTTTTCTTTACATCTTTGATGAGTTCTTTGTACTGAATCGGAATTTTTGCTTCGCTTTTTTCGATTCTTCCAGGTGTGTCGCTTAATGTGAGTGAGGCGATTTGGCCTTTTTTTAGAGTCATTTTGCCATTTTCGATAAGTCCTATTCTGATTTTCGGGCCTTGCAGATCCTGGATTATTCCTATTGTTTTGTTTTGTCTTTTTGCTGCGGTTCTTAGATTCTGAACGATTTTTTTGTGATCTTTGTAGTCGCCATGGGAAAAATTCAGTCGTGCCAGATTCATGCCTGCTTTAATAAGCTCTTCTATTTCACTTATGCTGTCGCTTGAAGGGCCGAGAGTGCATACGATTTTTGTGTTTTTTGACATTTTAAAAAGAGGGCTAATTTTTAACGATTATAGTTTAGCAAAGCGAAAAATAAAAGGTTTGCGCTGATTAAAGAGTTTGCCAAAAAGCGGGGGTGTGTTTTAATTTTCCCGAAGAAATCTTGAAATAATTTCTTCTTCTTTTTGAATTTCTTTGGGTATTTTTGAGAGTCCGTTTACCACTTGATTTCTTGAAAAACCCATTTTTGTGAGGGCGAAAATAATATCTTCGAATTTCTCGCTTGAGTTGTCGTTTGATTTTACAACAGGTTTTTTGAAGAATGATTCGTCAACTTCGATTTTGTTTTCGAGTTCAAGAATTATTCTTTCGGCTGATTTTTTTCCGATTCCGGGAATTTTTGAAATGAATTTCGAATCTTTTGAAAGGATTGCATTTTTGATGTCGCTCATTTCTTCGTTCATAATTTCAAGGCCTGTGCGAGGCCCGATTCCTTTTACCGATAGAAGGAGCTCAAAAAAATCGATTTCTTTTTCGTTTTCAAAACCATACAAATCGAAGGCGTCTTCTTTGATGTGAGAGTGAATGAATAGGCTTATTTCCTCGTTTAAAGTAAGGCGGTTTAATATTTTTTTTGCGGTTTTTACTTTATACCCAACGCCGTTTGTTTCCAGAATCAGGCTTTTTTCGCTTATTGATAATATTTTCCCTTTGAGGTATGCGATCATTTTTCAAAGTTGTTAATGAAATCTTTTTTGAAAGAGGAGAAACGGTTTTCTATTATTGCTGTTCTGATATTTTGGCTTAAATTCACTAAATAGTGCAAGTTGTGGATAGATATGAGGCGAAGGCCGAGCATCTCCTCTTCCATAATCAGGTGGCGAATGTAGCTTCTGGAGTGGTTTTTGCAAGCGAAACAATCGCATGAGTCCATAAGAGGGGAGTCGTCTTTTTTGAATTTTTCGTTTTTTATGGAATGGCGGCCGGACTCGTTCCAAAAAGCCCCGTGGCGAGCCATTCTTGTGGGGTGCACGCAGTCCATCATATCGATTCCTCTTTCTATCGTTTCAAACATATCCTCGGGTGTTCCAACTCCCATTAAGTATCTCGGCTTATTTTCGGCCAGATGTGGAACTGTGGTTTCGATCATTTCGTTCATAATTTCTTTGCTTTCGCCTACGGAAAGTCCTCCAATCGCGTTTCCTTCGCAGTTTAAATCGTTTATGAATTTCGCCGACTCGATTCTAAGATCTTTGTATATTCCGCCTTGAACGATTGGGAAAAGCGTCTGGGGAATTTCCTGGTTTTTGTTTAATTTTTCGTGCTCGGTTTTGCAAATTTTCGCCCAATCGTGAGTGCGTTTCATAGACTGCACAAAATATGGCTTACTTGAAGAGGCGTCCGCACATTCATCGAAGGCCATTATTATATCCGCTCCGAGGTCGTGCTCGATTTCCATCACTGATTTTGGGGAGAAAAAATGCTTTGAACCGTCGATGTGTGAATTAAACTCAACTCCGTTTTCCGTAATTTTTACTTTGGCTTTTACCGAATTATCTTTTATTGCTCTATTCTCTTTAGCGAGTGAAAACACCTGAAAACCCCCCGAATCCGTTAGAATCGGGTGATTCCAATTCATGAATTTGTGAAGTCCGCCCATTTCTTTGATGAGAGTGTGACCCGGGCGAAGGTAGAGATGGTATGTGTTTGCAAGGATTATTTTCGCGTTTAGATCTTCAAGTTCGTTATTCGATAGGGTTTTTACGCTTGCTCTGGTGCCCACGGGCATAAAAATCGGAGTGGGAATTTCTCCGTGAGGAGTAATAAAGGTGCCCGCTCTTGCCATGTTTTCCTTATTTTCTATTTTAAATTCAAACACTTTTTTGCTTTAAGTGTTTTCATTATTAGCACGGAATTTTGAATTTAGAAAGAGGCCTTCGTTTAAGATTTTTATTTTTCGAACTGTTTTGCCTTTACCTTTTTGTCCAGTTTGTCGAGACCCACGTATCCTTTGTATGAGGCTTCGTCAAATCCGCTTATGATGGAATTTACGAATTCCGAGGCGGGAACGATTATGTGTTTTGATATGTGGCGAATAAAAGGCATTTCTTGTAGGATTTTTTTGTCGAATACTTTGAAAGTTTCATGAAATCCTCTGTAAAAGCCACCGGCTATTGTAAATGGAGATGTCGCAATATTAAATATGGCTTTGAATGCGGATGTTCCCATTCGGGGTATGTTTGCAAAATATGAGCCCGGTTTTTTGAATAATCTTTTTGGGTTAAATAAGTCCGTTATTAATTTTCTTCCTGAATTAATAATTCCGAGTGTTGGCGAAAGCACTCCATATCCCACCCTTCCTATTCCTTTTCCACTTTCTTTAACTCCGAATACAATCGCTTTGCCAAGGTCTGTAATTTCCGGTGTTGTTGGGGCAAGTAATTCGAGGATGGATTTTTCTCCTTCTGAATTTTTTTGTTGGCTTTGTGTGGCTGGTGCCGGGGTTGGTCTTTGCGCAGGTGTTTGAGTTGGAGCTTGGGCTGGTGTTTGTGTTGGAGTATTCTGTTCTGCGTTTGGAGTGGCTTGTTCTTGTCGTCGAGTTGTCGGTGTTTCGGCATTTTGTTGTCTTGTTGCCGTGTCTCGGTTTTCAGTTGTTCGGTTTGTTGGTGTGGTTGCGGGAGTTTCCGCTTGTACTCTGTTTTCGTTCTCTCTTGGTCGATTTTCTTGGTTTGTGTTTCCTTGGTTTCTTCTGTTGTTCCCTTCGTTTCTTTGTGGCCGATTTTCTTGTTCGTTCCTTGATGCTCTTCTTGCGTTTTCACCGGTTTCCCTTCTTTGATTTTCAATTTCCGGGGTCGGGTTAGTTTGCTCGGCGTTTTCACCGGTTCTTTGTCCTTGGTTTTCATTGTTATCTCTATTTTCAGGTCCTCCTGACATAATTTAAAATTATCTTGATATTATAACAAAATTTTATCTTTTTGTAAAACCAAACAATAAAAAAAGACCGATTTTCTCGGTCTTTCAGTGATTTTTTGAGTTTCTATTATTCTTTTGATTTTGCTGTTTTTTTCTTACTAACCACTTTTACTTTTTTAGCTTTTTCTCCTTTAAGGGTTTTTGTAATTTTCTTTTTAGGTACTTCTACTACTTCGCTTTCAGCTTTTGTTTGAGCTTTTTTAGCTTTTTCCAGTTTTGCACGGAATTTTTCCACTCTTCCCGCTGTATCTACGAGTTTTTGTTGGCCTGTATAGAAAGGATGGCAATTTGAACAAATTTCCATTTTAAACTGCTCTCCTTTTATTGTGGATCCGGCTAGATACTCAGCTCCACAGCTACAAACAAATTTTGTGTCAACATATTCGGGGTGAATATTTTTTTTCATGTCGTTAGTTGTTATTTTAATCCTTTTTTAGCGGTCGAAATATACTTTAAAAAAAGTGCCATTGCAAGCGAAATTGACAAAATTACGCTTAAAATCAAATAGTATTTTTGAACGCTTAAAACAGATATTTGGAAGTTTTTGTTTCTTTTTTCTCCCGTATCGTCGGTGATTTCAATTTCCACGTTTTTTTGTCCTTTTTCAATAAATTTCATACTTAATTTTTCTCCAAAGTAGGTTTTTTCGTCGACACGCCATTTAATTTGTTTGATTTTGCCGTCCGGATCGAAAGATTTTTTTGCGTCAATGCTGAAATTTTTATTAAAAAACGCTTTCGGCGTATCGTCCGAAAGCACAATTACAGGGCCTTTGTTTAGCGGAAAGGCGTCTTTTTCATCGGCTACGCCGTCGTTATCGTCGTCGGTGTCTTCATTGTTTCCGATACCGTCTTTATCGAAGTCGTGTTGTTCGTTTGGGTTTAAGGGAAATTTATCTTCCAAATCGTTAACGCCGTCAGCGTCCGTATCCGGAATTAGAGGGTTTGTTTTTAAATTTTCCTCCTCCGCATCGGATAGTCCGTCGTTGTCGTCGTCTTCGTCTTTCACGTTTCCAATGCCATCTTTATCGGTGTCCATCGTTTCGTTCGGGTCAAGTGGCATTTCATCAAATTCATCGGGAACACCGTCGTTATCATCGTCTTCATCCGCATTATTTCCCTTGCCGTCGCCGTCTGTGTCGAATGCTTCGGATTTGTCCAAGGGGAAGCTGTCTTTTTCATCGGGAACACCGTCGTTGTCGTCGTCGCTGTCTTGTTCGTTTGGAGTGCCGTCTCTATCCGTATCGCGAAGAATTTTTATTTCCAGTTCCGCTGTGTTATTAGAAGGATTATCGTTTTCCGATTCCCAAGGGAAAATTTGAACTTTTATTTTTTGATTTCCATAAATTTCGGCTTTAGTATCAACAAATACGTCATCGATTTTGCCGGCAAGCACTGAAATTTGTCTATCCGAACCTACTTGTTTGTTGTTTAGATAAAATCTTGCAATACCCAGGAGATCTTTTTTTGAATTGTTTGAAATTTGTGAGTAAATTCGAAAACTTTGACCTTCAAGGATCTTTGTTTTGTTTGTCTTTATGCCGTTTCCCGAGATACTTAAATCTCCCGAGTAGGCGAGTGCGTTTCCGGAAATGAGGAGAAACGCGACCAAAAAAGCGATTTTTTTCATTTTTTAAGCTTCAATAGCTTGTTGTTTGGTTTCTTCCACCGGTGTTGTTGTTTGAGGTTCATCCACACTATCGATGAAAGAAATTGAGGCTACTTTGTCTTCTTTATCCACAAATCTCATAAGTGTGACTCCTTGTGTGGTTCGTCCCTGAACCGGAATACTTGTGGAGTTCATCCTTATCACTTGGCCGTGTTTGGATATCATAATTAGGTCGGATTTTTCACCTTCGGTCATTATTTTCGCACCTACGAGTTTGCCTGTTTTTTCGTTTAATTTTGCGGTTTTTACGCCCGATCCTCCTCTTGATAGGCTTATATAATCTTCCACAAGGCTCATATTTCCTTTGC